>JBAPSR010000561.1:0-2156 GCA_049281755.1 Binataceae bacterium (SeqCode) | reverse complement strand
CGAATGCGCCCGCGTACTGCTCGAGGCGGGCGCGCGCAGCGTTGACGTGTTCACGCTCGCGCGCGTGCTCTAGACTTGTCGCCGCGCGCTGTGGACGGCAGGCTCGGCGCCAGATGGCCTGCGGCGCCGGTCTTGGATAGGTTTGCGGTATCCCGGCGGTTGAAAAGTGGTCTTGAGGAGATGGGCGGCAGATGGCGAAGCGGATGACTTATAAATCGGCTGGCGTCGATATCGAGCTCAAACAGGCGCTGGTGCCGATGTTCCGCGCGATCGCGCGGCCGACTTCGGGCGCCCGATCGGGCGCTCACGTGATCGGCGACATCGGAGGGTTCGGCGCGATGGTGGCGCTCAACGGCGCGCGCAAGATGCGCAGCCCGATCCTGGTTTCCGGCAGCGACAGCGTCGGCACCAAGCTCAAGATCGCGTTCGCGACCGGACGCCACGACACCGTCGGTATCGATTGTGTTGCGATGTGCGTGAACGACATCATCTGCCACGCCGCGCGTCCGATGTTCTTCCTCGATTACATTGGGATCGGAAAACTCAAGAAACAGATCGCGCTCGAAATCGTCAAAGGCGTCGCGCGCGGATGCGAGCTCGCCGGCGCAAGCCTGGTCGGCGGCGAGACCTGCCAGGCAGGCGATCTTTACCAACCCGGCGAATACGATCTGGCGGGCTTCGCGGTCGGAATCGTCGAGCGCGCGTCCATCCCCGATCCGCGCAAGGTTCGCGCGGGCGACGCGGTGATCGCGATCGCGTCGAATGGGATGCACTCGAACGGCTTCTCGTTGGCGCGGATGGTTTTGCTCGAACGGGCGAAGCTCCGCCTCGGCGCGCGGATCGCGGAGCTCGGATGCACCCTGGGCGAGGAGCTTTTGCGCCCGACGCTGATCTACGCCCGAGCGGTCGGCGAGCTTTTCGACCGCTTTCGGGTCAGGGGCCTTGCGAATATCACCGGCGGCGGCGTGATCGAAAACCTGCCGCGCGTGATGCCCGCGGGAGTCTCGGCGAGACTGAAACGGAGTGCGTGGCCGGTGCCGCCGATTTTCGATCTGATTCAGCGCACGGGAAAAATCACCCAGCGCGAAATGGATCGAACCTTCAACAACGGAATCGGGATGGCGGCGATCGTCGCCGCGGCCGACGCCGACGCCGTGATCGCGTCTCTGCGCCGCCGCAAGCACGACGCATACATCGTGGGCGAGATTCGCCGCGGACCGCGCGGGGTGTCGTTTGTCTGACGCCGCGAGTATCGCCGCCGGCGCGCCGGTAAAACTGGGCGTCGTAATCTCGGGCGCGGGCACCAACCTGCAGGCGATCATCGACGCGATCGCGCGCGACGATCTGCGCGCCGAAATCCGCATCGTCATCTCGAATCGCGCGGCAGCCGCAGGCCTGGAGCGCGCGCGCAAGGCCGGGATCGCGACTCACGTGATCGACCATCGCAAGTTTTCCTCGCGCGAGGATTTCGATCGCGCCGTCCTTGCCGTGATGCGCGAGCATTCGGTCGAGCTGGTGGTGTGCGCCGGCTTCATGCGCCTGTTCTCTTCGGTGATGCTCGAGGCCTTCCCCAACCGCATCCTCAATACCCACAACGCGCTCCTGCCGTCGTTCCCCGGGATTCATGGACCGCGCGAAGCGATCGATTACGGGGTGAAGATCGCGGGATGCACCGTCTTCTTCGTGACCGAAGGCACCGACACCGGCCCGATCATTATCCAGGCTGCCGTGCCGGTAGAGCCCGACGACCACGAGCAGCGCCTGGCCGAGCGGATCAAGGCGGCAGAGCATCGCATCCTGCCCGAGGCGATCCGGCTCTATCAGCAAGGCCGGCTCGAAGTCTCGGGCCGCAAGGTGATTGTTCGGGAGCATCCGCCGGCGGCGTCCGACCTGATCCTGATCGTCCCGCCGATCAAGTGAAGTCGGTTGCGTTCCTACGAGGGCTGCCGCGCCGGGGAATCCCGGCCGAGAGACCTCTGTGTGAAGCGTGAATTGGAGCACGGCCGCCTCGGGATTCCTCGCCCAAGGCTCGGAATGACGTTTGGGGACTCGGCGAACGCTGCGATACTCATGCACCAAGCCCGCAACCGTCATTCCGAGCCCCGGGCGAGGAATCCCTAGGCGTTCGTGCACTGGCTGGCGCGTTCTCTGTGAAC
>JBAPSR010000560.1:0-2757 GCA_049281755.1 Binataceae bacterium (SeqCode) | reverse complement strand
CGGCAAGTCCGTGGGGGGCAGTGTCCAACTCGACTTTCCAGACGGGTCGTACATCCAAATCCCGGTAGTGGGCACTACCACAGCGGTGTCCTTTCACTTACATGGTGCCTGCCACGCACACATGGCGGGCAGAATAATAGGAGCCTACGAGGGGTCTTATCCTACTCTGGCCGGCACCTTTCACGTCAACGGCTGCGGTCTCAAGGGAACCGGGACGTTCGAGTTTAAAGCCCAAAGCTCAGAACCTGGCTGATTATGTCGGCGGCCCGCGGTATGCTATTGAAGGCGATGGAGCGATACCCATGAATCTGAAGTTCTCCGGTTACGTTGGAGACCGACGAAGATGGCTGGCTCGTCGCTGAGTGTCCAGCAGGCTTCCAGGCTGCGTCAGCCAAGGGTGCGAAGCGATCATCGCATCGCTCGAAACCCGCCGGTTTCTCGGGCGTCCAAGTGGAATCCAGGTGCCTAGGGTGAACCGCCATGAACGCGGATGAAATCCGGCTCGAAATCGAAATCGATCGCGAAGCGGACGGCCGCTGGATCGCGGAGATTCGCGCGCTGCCCGGCGTGATGGCCTACGGCCCATCACGTGAAGCCGCGATCGCGGGCGTTAAGGTGCTGGCCTTGCGCGTCATCGCCGATGAAATCGAACATGGCGAACGCCCGCGCGATCCCGCCAGCGTGCTTTTCGACCTTGCCGCGTGAGCCAGTGGCCGGCCGCCAAGGCCAGGCGCGTGCTGGCCGCGCTCCTACGCATCGGCTGGCGAATTAAGCGCCAGTCTGGTTCCCATCGCCGCCTATCCCGGTCCGGTTGGCCTGACTACACTTTCGCCTTTCACGATGATGCCGAAATCGGCCCCGCAATGCTCACGCGCATGGCGGAGCAAACCGGCCTTAAGCCGCAAGACCTGTGACAGCGCTACTGCACTCATTGCGGGAGCAACTCCGTGATTTCGCGCGGGAGCCGGTCGAGCCTCGCGGCAATTTCGTACGCGCTCTGATAGTCGCGCGACAAGATCGCACGGGCGATAGCGTTCTCAAGCTCGCGGCAGTGTGCGAGCGCGGCAGCGCGGGCGCTCGGGCAAAGCTCGGCGAGGACCGC
This sequence comes from Binataceae bacterium (SeqCode), assembly GCA_049281755.1. Classification (GTDB taxonomy): domain Bacteria; phylum Desulfobacterota; class Binatia; order Binatales; family Binataceae; genus JBARDN01. Next base: position 1,655 of record JBAPSR010000560.1, on the reverse strand, counting down.
TTGGGCGGCGAGCGCGACCTTCACGATCGTGGCAATCGCCAGATCGTTCAGAAAGGGCGAGCGCGGCTGGCGGGCGATGGCGTCGGCGATCCTGCCCAGGTCAATCGGCAGCGTCCGCTCGGAGTCGGTTTGTTCGCGAACGACCAATGGCAGTAGCTCGCGCTTGTGACGCTTGAGACGGTCGATTTCCTCCGATCGCAAAGCCCCAAGCGGCGAATCGACGATGAGCCGGTCGCCGCGAGCTGCCAGCCGGACGCCGCGCCGGGCGAGGTCTTTCAGGAAAAGTTCGGGCGTCATAGTTCATGCCTCTCCCGTCTCCCTGCGTTCTTGGAATCTTCGGAAGATTCCGAGTCATAATCTACGTCCAAGCCCTTCTCTTGCAGCGGGGTTACCGAAGGTCCCAAGTTAATGGGGGAGAGAAGCGGTTGGGCCGAAGACTCCGGGTTTAGTTCGCTGCACAGACGCCAGGTCCAGCCGCCGTCGAAACCGTCTTTTCGCCGCTCAACTCCCAGCCCTCTGGCGGCTTTGTCTAGTGTCGGGTATTTGATGCCCGCAGCGCGCGCCGCGTCAATAACCTTAGCGCTCGGATGCTTTTCGCCATCGCAGAGAATTTGACGGATCAGCGCCTCTGCCGTGTCGCGTTTTTCCGGGTCGGGTCCGCGCCTGCGGGGCGGGAGCAAATCCGGCGCGAGCAGTTCGGCAAGATTGATCGCGAACCCCGTGGGTTCCCACGTAACGGCGGGCGGGTTGCCCGCGATCGAGAATGCCAAGCTGGTTTGATCAACCGCCGCGAGGTTGTTCTTGAGCCGCGCAAAGATTTTCCGGTCAGGGTTTTCACGATCCGGTGCCACCACGTAAACCGCCCGTGCCGCAGCGACGAAAGCGAGTGAGCCTGTGACTCGGTAGAGCGCGGACGTCTCGCTCTTATTCAGATGCGAAACGGCGACGACAGCCAGTCGATAGCGCTCTGCCAAGGCGGAAAGAGGCGCGAGGACGGCGCGCATGTTGCTATTCTTATGCGAATCGGCTCCGCCCAGGTATGCTGTCAGCGGATCGATAATTACTAGTTGAACGCGCGTTCGTTTGATGGCAGCTTCCAGCGCGGGCAAATCACTTTGCAGAGAAAACTGCCTCTCCGTCGGGCCGTGTTTGATCGCTGTGAGGATGTTTACCCGGCTTAAGTCAGCGCCACTGGCGATTAATCGCGGTACGATCGTATCGGCGGGCGAATCTTCCGCGCTCAAGATAATGATGTCGCCGGATTCTGTCCCCGCGGCGCCGTCGGGCCACGGCCTTCCGCTTGAGAGCCGCGCCGCCAGGTCCAGCGTGATGAAAGATTTCCCCTGCCCCGGATCGCCGACGATGAGGCTCAACTTGCCGAGCGCGATGCGGCCGGCCGACAGCCATGCTACCGCTTCGGGTTTGATCAAAGCGGCGTTTATGACTATCGCCACCGGTTCACCGACAGCCGGCAAGGCCGCGTCCAAGTCCGCCGCCGACGCCACTATCGGCGGAAGAAATTCATCCATCGCACCGCGTGCGATCGAATCCAGCTCATCCGCAATCTCAGTCGCCGACAAGTTGCCGGGCGGCTGGTAGCGTGCCTGCCCGTTCCCCAGCGCGAATTTTAGGTCCCCGATCAGTGATTCCAGCAC
>JBAPSR010000559.1:0-1579 GCA_049281755.1 Binataceae bacterium (SeqCode) | reverse complement strand
GCGCAGGGTGGCGGCATCCTGTTCAATCAGGTGCCGCACCAGATCGACATCGTGCGGCTTTTGGCCGGCGGGCTCGTGCGCAGCGTGCGGGCGCAGACGACCGTGCTCGATCCGGCGCGGCCGACCGAAGGCGGCTGCGCGGCACTCTTGCAATTCGAAAATGGTGCGGCGGCCTCCCTGGTCTATAGCGGCTACGATTATTTCGATTCCGACCAATGGCACTTCAATATCAGCGAACGCGGTGCGCCAAAGAAGATCGATAACGGTGCGGCGCGGCGCGCGCTTAAACAGACCGCCGATGAAACCCGCGCCCGCACCGAAGCTTTCGCCTACGGTTCAGGCCAACCCGCGATACCGCCTCACCAACCCCACTTCGGCGTCACCATTGCGACCTGCGAGCGGGGCGAACTGCGAGCTTCGGCCGACGGTCTGATCCTTTACGATGTGCGCGGAGCGACGGAGCGGTCCATCGAAGGTGGTAATAGTGTTTCCGGGCGGCGCGAGGTGCTTGATGATATGCGCGCTGGGTTGCGTCAGGGAGTTCCGCCCAATCACGATGGCCGTTGGGGTAAGGCGACGTTGGAAGTCGCGCTGGCAATCCAGCAATCGGCGCGAGAGGGACGCGACGTGGCCCTCAAGCATCAGGTCGGAGTGAAGCTAATCCCCGAGGACAAGCGTCAGAAGTTCACTGTTACGGCGCGCATTGCCGACTAGCCGTCTCGCGGCATATATGTGCGACGGACTGACGAATCCGGAGCCCGCCCATGAATTATCAGCCGTTCAGCCACGATTTCGTCGTCGAAAATCCCGACCAGCAGACCTTCTTCGTCAATCGCGAGGTGTTCGTCTCAGAGGATGTGCTGGAGCGGGAGAAGCGCCGCATCTTGGACCGCTGCTGGGTTTATGTCGGGCACGGCTCGGAGCTCAAGAATCCCGGCGACTTCAAGACGCGCCCGGTGGCCGGGCGGCCGATCATCTTCTGCCGCGACCGCGAGGGCGAGGTCCATGCGCTCATCAATTGCTGCCGGCATCGCGGCGCGTTGGTGTGCCGCGAGCGCGAAGGCAACGCTCGGCAGTTCTACTGCATGTATCACGGCTGGACCTATCATCCGGACGGACGGCTGAAATCAGTGCCGGGCGGTGATGCCTACGGCCCGGCCTTCGACAACGCGGAGATGGGGTTGGTCCCGGTGCCGCGGCTCGAATCCTATCGCGACTTTTATTTCGCCAATTTCGACCGCGACGCGGTCGATCTCGCCACCTATCTGGGCAAGGCGAAGGAATACATCGATCTCGTCGTCGACCAATCGCCGTCCGGCAAGATGCAGATCATCTCCGGCACTCAGGAATACGACATCCGCGCCAACTGGAAGCTCCTCGTCGAGAACAGCGTCGACGACTATCACCTGATTTCCACGCACTCGACCTGGCTCAATTACATGCGCAACTCGGGCGTCAACGTGACGCCGCCGAAGGGCGAACTTCTGCCGACGCGCGGTTTCGGCAGGGATCTGGGCAATGGGCACCTGACGACCGACAACCCGAATTACCGCGGCCGGCCGGTCGCGAAGTGGATCTC
>JBAPSR010000558.1:0-3178 GCA_049281755.1 Binataceae bacterium (SeqCode) | reverse complement strand
GTTCGCGATCTCCTGCGCGCCAGCGCCGAGATGGTCGAGTTGCGCGCGCACACCGGCTCGCTGCCGATGCAATCCTTCGCCGACCAGCGAAACCTGCTGCTGGTGGCCGCGCGCAGCGGCGCGGTGCTCGACGGCGCATCGCTGCTGCTGATTCGTGATTTCACCCTCGCCTCGCGCCACGTCGCTGGCTTCATGCGCTCGCGCGTCGAGCGGCTGCCGCATCTGGCGGGACTGCATCAGAACCTGCTCGCTCCCAAAGAGCTTGCCGACGCGCTCCTGTCGGCCTTGGCCGACGACGCGACGCTGCTTGACGACGCGAGCCCCGAGCTGCGCCGCCTGCGCCGGCGCCTTCGCGACGAACGTAGCGAGCTCGAAACGCGGCTTGCGCGCTCTCTGAGCGCCGGCGGGATGGAGCCGTTCGTCTCCGATTTCGTCGTGACGGTTCGCAACCGCCGCTTCGTGCTGCCACTCAAGCTCAACTACGCCGAGCGCCTCGAGGGTATCGTGCAGGACCGCTCGGTCTCGGGCGAGACGCTATTCGTCGAGCCGATGTGGGCCGTCGAGCTTAACAATCGCGTCATGATGCTCGAGCGCGAGGCGGAAGCGGAAGAACAGAGAATCCTGGCCGCGCTGACCGCGATGACCGGCGGCTACTCCCGCGAGCTGGAACTGACCTTCGCCGCGATGGTCGAGCTTGACGCGCTCAACGCGCGCGCGATTTTCGCCGAGCGATACACCTGCGTCGAGCCTGAGATCGTCGCCGACGGAATCGACTTCACCGACGCGCGCCATCCTCTCCTGCTGCAAAGCGGACGCGAAGTCGTACCGATCGACGTGAGCATCGCGCCGGGACAGCATGGGCTCGTCATCTCGGGACCGAACACCGGCGGCAAAACCGTTGCGCTCAAGACGATCGGGCTGCTCTCCCTGATGGCGCAGGCCGGTCTGCTCATTCCCTCGCGCGCCGGCAGCAAGGCGATGGTGTTTCGCAGCGTGTTCGCTGATATCGGCGACGAACAATCGATCGAAGCCAACCTGTCGAGCTTCTCCGGCCATATCGCCAACCTGTCGGAGATCGTGCGCTCGCTCGACGAGCCCGCGCTGGTTATCCTCGACGAACCGGGCGCCGGCACCGACCCCGCCGAGGGCGCGGCGCTCGCGATCGGGTTGATGAACCATCTTGCGAACCGGCGATGCATGGTCGCGATCGCGACGCACTCGACCGCCGTAAAGCTGCACGCATACTCGCGCGCGGACTTCGACGCCGCGGCAGTTGATTTCGATCCCGAGCGGCTGACGCCGCTCTACCGGTTGAAGCCGCATACGATCGGCCAGAGCTACGGATTGGCGGTCGCGCGGCGCCTCGGACTTCCCGATGAAATAATCCGCGCGGCCGAGGCCGCGATGGGCGCGGGGAGCGTCGAGCTGGACCAGGCGCTCGGACGCCTCGAAGCCGAGCGCACCCGGATTCGCGAGGACGCCGCGCGTGCGCATTCGCATCAGCAGGAACTCGAGCGCGAGCTGCGCGATGCTCGAGCGCGGGCCGAGCGCGACCGCGAAAAGGCCGAGCTCGAACGCGCGCGCGGCCGCGCCGCAGTGAACGAGATGATCGAGAACTTGCGCCGCGAGGGCTCGGAGCTGATGCGCGAGCTCAAAGAACGCTCGAAGTCGCGCACCGACCTGGGAAAATTCGTGACCGAGGCGGCAGCGCGACTCGAAACCGTGGCCCCCCCGCCCGAATCTGATCGTCCTGCGCCAGATCACGAGCCGCTGCGGCCGGGCGATCAGGTCGAGCTCGGTGAGATTCGCGCCGAGTTGATGTCGATCGATACGGAGCGCGCGGTGATCGTTCGCGGCGGCCTCAAGATCGAAGTCTCACCCGAGCGCCTGCGCCGCGCACGCGAAAAAGCCGTACAACCATACGAGGCCGTGCGCAAAGAACCGCGACACGCAGTCACTTTCACCACCGACGCGGGCGAGCATGCGGAGCTTAATCTTATTGGGATGCGCTCGGGCGACGCGCTGCGCAAACTCGAGGAATTTCTCGACCAGGCGTTTCTGACCAATCGCGCCGAGGTGCGAATCGTGCACGGTATCGGCTCCGGAGCGCTGCGCAAGGCGATCCAGGAGTATCTGGGAACGTCGCCCTACTGCGCGTCGTTCACGCCCGCCGATCCGCATCACGGCGGCGCGGGCGCGACTATCGTGCAAATGAATTTGTAGGGCTCGCCGACTGCTATCAGGCTCGCGGCCGAACCGGAATCGCGCCCCAATGCGCGGCAGGATGCGGCGTGAATTTCGCCGCCGCAGCGCGCTGGGCCATCGTCTTGAACGTGCCCGCCTTCTGCGCCGCGTGGGCGTAGCAAAAGCCCATCACCGCGGGATCCCCTTCCTCTTCCCCCACCACGACGAACACCCGCGCGCGCGCCGGCGTGCGTTCCTGCAGGCATACGGAGCAGGTGATGCGTCCGAAGAACTGCCGAACCTGTGTTTCCATACGGTCCCCTTGATGCCAAATTTGGCGCGCCCCCGCAAGTACCCCCTCGCAGGAACATCTAGCCGATACCAATGTACTACCAAATGTAGAGTTATAATACTAGAGGGCCGTAAGCCCACGCGTACATATGAATCTTACCCCTCACCCTGAAGAGGGTAGGCAGGGTGAGGGTCATTTCTCAGCGCGATGCCGCGCAACGCGCAATTATAATAAATCTACCCGCGCGGATTTAATCAGCACGCTAAAAGAGCTTTTTCAGATTGTTCAAAGGGTTCGAGTCCGAGCCGCTGCCGGAGTTGCCGCCGCCGAGAATCCCGCCGATTCCTTTCTTGCCGAGAATTTTGCCCAGCGCCTTCTGGCCCTGATCTCCGAATGCGCGTTTGGCCGCGCGCTGCGCCAGGTCCGTGATATCGGGCACCACCACCGGCTTGGGCAACTGCCCGGTGATCTGCATCGGAAAATCGACCTGGTCGTTCTTGTTGGTGATGTAAACCACGCTCCCCTTCTGCGCTTCGATCTCTTTGGTCAACTCCCGCGTCAGCAGGATCCGCGCCGCCATGTTGATGTTGCGGTCCATGTCGATCCATCCGTCGCCGGTAAGCGAGTAGTCCACATTCTTGATCAACACGTCGTGCGAGGTGACGCGCGCCCCCTTCAAGACGAAGGTCAGCGACGCCGACT
>JBAPSR010000557.1:0-7837 GCA_049281755.1 Binataceae bacterium (SeqCode) | reverse complement strand
CGCTGTGCCTTTGTCGTCGCGCCGATGCATCCGTCCGCCGCGGCGACGGCGCCTGCGGCGTCTGTGCCCGCCGCCGCCCGCGGGAGCGTCGGAATTGTTTTGCGGTTGCGGGCGCGCGACGAATCCGTCGGGATTTTCCACATACCGGGCCAGGATTCGGGTGTCGAGCCCATAAGTCGGCGCCATCGCCTCAAAAAACTGGCGCGCCGATGCGAAGTACGGCCGGCGCATCAGGCGCCGCGTACGGCGCGACGGCGCGGCCATGTTCTCGAACGCGTCATGGATGAGGCGCATTCGTTCTGTATCGCCGCGGGCAAATCCTCGCGCGCGCAACTCGCCAAGCAGGTCGAAGTCACCACGGCTGGCCGGATCGCGGCGCGCCAGATCAAGCATCATCGCGGCGAGCACGAAAGCGTGATCGGGCGCGGCGACTCCTTCGATCATCTTTCCAAGCGCCGCGAGGTTGCGAATCGTCGGCGCGTCAGTGAGATCGCCGCGGTGGCGTCTTAGATGCTCGGAGAGAAACGGGATCAGCGCCTCGAGCAACCCAATCTCGTCCATCAGCGCCGCGGCTTGCGCACAGGCGGGTTGCCCAAGCGTGCGATAGGTCTCTTCAACCAGTCGCGGGACAGAGGCCTTGGCCAGATCGGCGCGATGCGTCTCGATTGCGGCGCGGGTGGCCGGTTCGATCTCAAAGCCCAGCTTGGCGGCGAAGCGCACCGCGCGCATCATCCGCACCGGGTCCTCGCGCATCCGCAGCTCGGGCGCGCCGATGGTGCGGATGAGCCGCGCGCGCAGATCGGCGCCGCCACCTGCGTAATCGATCACGTTGAATGTCTGCGGATCGTAGAACAGCGAGTTTACGGTGAAGTCGCGGCGAAACGCGTCTTCCTCTGGAGTGCCGAAAGTATTGTCGGCTCGGATCAGTGGGTCGCCCTCGGTTGCAACGTCTTCGCTCTGGCGGCGAAAGGTCGCGACCTCGATATTCTGCGGTCCGAAGAAGACGTGGACCAGCCGAAAGCGCCGGCCGATCAACCGCGAGTTTCGGAACAGATCGCGGACTTGCTGCGGATGCGCCGAAGTCGCGACGTCGAAATCCTTGGGCCGCCGCCCCAGCATCAGGTCGCGCACCGATCCTCCAACCAGGTAAGCAACGTGGCCGGCCGCGGCGAGGCGGTAAAGGACCTTCAATACATTGGGATCGATATCGCGGCGCGAGATCGGATGCTCTGAGCGAACAATAATGCGCGGTTCCAATTCCGGTGACCTTGCGGCCGGAGTCACGATGCGAACGCCCCCTCGTCCCTCTCCTGCCGCCGCTCAAGAACCTAGCACGACGGCCGCCGCGCTTCATCGCCCCCCAAACAGCGCTTTCCGGCTGAAGTGATTGTTGCCCGCGCGCCGGACGCGTAGTACGAAAACCCGTGCATCCTGAGTGCGAATCGCGATACGATTAACCACACCTGAAAGGAGCCTCATCCCATGGCAAAATTTGTCACCGACGTAAAGAAAATCCGTGAGCGCGCGCGCAAGCATATGGAGGAAGGTCCGGTAACCGACGGCTACAAGGCCGACCGCAAGGAAGTCGTCAAGGTCCTCAATGACGTCCTCGCGACCGAGATCGTCTGCGTGCTGCGCTACAAGCGCCACTACTACACCGCTGACGGCATCTACGCCGACCCCGCGCGCCAGGAGTTCCTGCAGCACGCGGGCGAGGAGCAGCAGCATGCCGATTGGATCGCGGAACGCATCAGCCAGCTCGGCGGAAAGCCGAACTACAGCCCGGAGGGTATGACGGGCCGCGCCCATTCGCAGTACGACGAGAGCGATTCGCTGACCGACATGATCAAGGAAGATCTGGTGGCCGAGCGAATCGCGGTCGAGTCATATTCGGATATCGTGCGATGGCTCAGCGACAAGGATCCGACCACCCGAATTTTGATCGAGCAGATCCTGAAGGCGGAAGAAGAGCATGCCGACGATATGAAGAATCTGCTCGCGAAGATTTCCTAGGGAGATTTCCCAGGAAAGATCGGGCTGCGTTTGTTTATGTTCTTCCGATCGCAGGGTGTTGAAATGAACGTTTCAGCACCCTGCGCCAAGCTCAGGTGCGCGAGCGATATGCGAGCGCACGCTCGATGATCGCCGCCACATAGAACAGCGCAATCGCGGGCGCTGCGATTCTGATCGCGGCGCGCTCGATTGACCCGGGCGGTGTCAGCGCGAGCGCCAGCACCAGCGCATAGTTCACTACGCCTCCGTAGTGTCCGAGGCGGCTTCGGATCGGACCGCCTGCGCGATGCAGTATTCGCGAGTCGAGCGCGTATTGTGAAAACGAAGCCACGATCAGAATAGGGATGTAGAGTGGGATCGCACCGGCCGCGGCGGCGCAACCGAGCGCGGCCAGCACAAAGGTGACGTCGGCCACCGGATCGAGCCATTGCCCGGCTCCGCCGCCCACTCCAAGCCGGCGCGCGAGGCGACCGTCAAGAAAATCACTGGCCGCCGCCGCGATCGCGATCAGCGCAAACGCAAGTCGCGCCGCGGGCGCCGCGAGATAGATTGCGATCCACACCGCCGCGAGCCCGAAACGGGCGATTGTCAGCGCATTGGCCGCCTGCGCTCGAAGCGTCGAGCGCGACGGCTCGCTTGCAGACGCGCTTTTCCTTATAGTCGCATCCCCATGCCCGAGTCGCGCACTATCCAGATCGTCAGCCACGGACCCTCATGCCTCGACGGCGTGATGGCAGCCGCCGCTGTCGCGCGTTTTTACGACGGGGAGCGCGTGATCGCGATCCTGGCCGGCAACAATGAAGCTGACCGCACGATTCGCGGTCTCGAGCTCAAGTCGTCCGCCGCCGAAAATGACGAGATCTGGATCACCGATCTGTCGTGGACCTCGCCCGAGACGGGGGCGCATCTGACTTCGCTTATCGAGCGCGGAGCGCGCGTCTTCTGGATCGATCATCATCGCACCGCAGTGTCCCGCGCGGGCGCGCCGGAGTTCAAGGTTCCATTCACCGGCAAGATTCTCTCCGAGCAATATTCGGCCGCGCGGCTGACCTTCAACTTTCTGCGCAAACTCGCTCGCGATTCGATGCCGGCCAAGCGCCGCGAAGCATTCGAGGCGTTCGCGCCCTTCGCCGCGATCGCTGACGACCATGACCGCTGGATCCACAAGATCCCGGAATCCGCGGATTGGGCGCTCGCGGTGCAGACCCTGGGCGGAAAGAACTCGTATCGCGAAATCCTTCGCCTGCACGAGCCGGTGATGACGCGGCGGCTGCGTTCCGCACTCGAAGCCGGCAAAGAGGGGATGCAGAAAAGCCTTGAGCTCGCGCGCGCCACGATGTTCGATCGCAAGCTCGGCAATGGAATCAAGGTGCGCACCGCGTGCTGCTTCGGCTACAGCAGCGAAGTCGCCTCGCATCTTTACGAGGGGCAGCATCGCACGGTCGTGGCGCTGTTCGACCTTCGCAGCCAGGGCGTCAGCCTGCGCCGCAGCGCCGACTGCGATATCAACCTCGCGATTCTGGCCGAGGGATTTGGCGGGGGTGGACACGCGGCCGCCTCGGGCTTCGCGATCGCCGATCTGCGTCGCTTGCCCGCTGAACGCCTGGCCGAGCTACTGGGCGATAAGCTCGAGAAGGCCGCCGTCGAAGGCTAGCGCCTCACCGGGTAAGCGGCTGCACGGCCGGAACCGCGCCGACGGACACCTCTTCAATCTGATTGCACGGCTCTGCTACTGTCCGCATCCGACGGAATTGCGATGCAATCTAATACGGCCATCGATGCGAGATCCCACATGAGCGAGATGCTGATCGTTCTGGCAATCGGACTTATCGCCGGCGTTCTGAGCGGCTTTTTCGGGGTCGGCGGCGGAGTCTTGATTGTACCGACACTGGTGGTGCTGCTCGCGATGCCGATGCATGCGGCGGTCGGCACCTCGCTGGCGGCTCTCCTGCCGCCAGTCGGGATTCTCGGCGCGTACGAGTATTACAAGACCGGCAACGTGAATATCGGATTCGCGGCGATGCTGGCGCTCGGGCTTATCTTCGGGGGATTCGTCGGCGGAAAAATCGCGGTCGGCATCGCGCCGGCCCTCCTGCGCCGCGCGTTCGCGATCTTCCTGATAGCGGTATCGATCCGGATGTTGATGAAGTAGTCTCGCCGCCGCTACACAAAAACTACTGCTTGCGCCTGCGCGCCACCCTTACTAGATTCGCGCCGTGGACCCGCGGCTTCAGGATGCCCTCAATTTGCTACTCGAATCCGAGCGCGCGGGGACACTCGCGCTCGAGGAGTTAATTCGCGAGGTCGAGCAGGAGCAATTGCGCGTCTTTCTGCGCGGCTCACGCGAAGAAGAAGCGCGCAACGCCCGCGAACTCGAAGCGCTGATTCGTTCCAACAGCGGCACGCCATCGGACAAGACGGGACCGTTCGCTGCCAAGGTCGCCGCGTTGCCGACGGTTCGCGAGCGTCTGAGCCTGATGTCGCGCGGGCAGGAATGGGCCGCGCGCAAAAGCGAGGACGCGCTCGCGCTCGCGCCGCCGAGCGGTCCGATCCACGATTTTCTCTCCGCGATGGCGAATCATCATCGCGCGGAAGTCGAATGGGGCCGCGCCGAAGTAATCCGCCTGATGAACTCCGTCTGATCGGCACGGGAAAACCGCCAGACGCCGGCGCGAGATCAGTTGAGGCCGAGGGCTTTTCTGAATTGCGGGAGGCTGAAGCCGAGAATCGGCTGATCGTCGATCATCGTGACAGGCGTCGCGCGGAAGCCTTTGGCGATCAGCTCGTCGCGCGCAACGGAATCGTGAGTAATATTCTTTTCCGTGAAGGCAACCTGATTGCGTGAAAGATATTCCATCGCCTGATGGCACGCGGGGCATCGGTCTTGCGTATAAACCACGATTTTCATCGTCATCGCCTCCGGATTTTCTCCATAGCCGTTTAACCCTTGGCCGACGCTGGCGCCGGCACTTCCTTCATGCGCGCGGTAGTATCGCCGTCGAACTCAAGATGCAGCGCGCGCACGATCATCCCGTGCATCCGCCATAGCCCGATAACGTAGAACAGCTCCATGATCTGCGCGTCATCGAGATGCTCCTTGAGCGCGGCGAATGATTCATCCTCAACCAGATTACGCCCCACGATTTCGTCAGTCACCTGCATCACGGCACGCTCGGCTGGGCTGAATTTGTCGGCCACCGCCCAGCTCTTGATCGCGGCGAGCTTGTCGTCGGCCACGCCTACCATCCGCGCGACTTTCAGATGCTGCGAATACTCGAACCTCGAATCACCGACAATTCCGGTGCGCAAAATCGCGAGCTCACGCAGCTTGGCGGGCAGCTTGCGTCCGGGCTGCATCAGGGCCATCAGGGAATTTCGCGCCTGGAAGAGGAGATCCGGCACCAATGCGAAAGTCGTCCAGTAATCGCCGGGCGTGCCGGTTGCGGTACCCGGATTCTTGACCGGATCGCGATCGCCAAAAAACTGCTGGTAGAGTTCCTTGACCTCGGGCGAAGCCTCGCCGAGGCTCACTTGCTTGAGCCGCCCCATCGCCGTTCCTCCTGTGGCCAGCGGACCGCCGCGCGCTGGCAGTCGCAACCTTCGCGCAGGCGGACCGCTCAGGTCAAATGGGTTCCTATCTGTCAGGGCGCCTGCGCCAGGCGCGCGGCAAGAGCCTCGCACTGCGCGCGCAGGTCAGGCACGGCGACGATTTCCCAATAGCTGCCCTTGGTGATCGAGCCGAGCGCGAACAAGCGTGGATTCGCGACGCCATCGAAGCCGACCAAACGAAGATCGCTGGCAACCTCGAGCCCGAGGCGCGACGGGTCGGTGCGGACGATTCCGCTTTCGAGCATCGACTGAATCAGCGGATCGTCGATACGCCGATAGTCCGACGACGGTCCTGAGCAATTGATCACACGCGCGACGCGCAGCGATTTAAACCCGGCTCCCGCGCGGCTTCGATATTCGACGTGCACCATCGAGCCGTCGATTCGGTAACCTTCAATTCGCCCCGCGTGAAAAACGAGTTGGCCGGAGGCTTGGGCCGTGTCGATACGCGCGCCGATCTCCGGTGCTACGCGATGCCGGTGCACGTCCCACCACGGCCGCAGATGGCGGATGAAGCGCGCGCGTTCGGACGACGAGGCGCGGAGCCATAAATCCTGCGTTATAGGACGCAACGCGTCGATTACCGATTGCCATGGAACGCCGCGCGAGGATTCAAACTCGATCCGCGCGCGAACCGCGCGCAGCATCGCCCGCGCCGGCGCGGGAAGCGCATCGAGCTCGAACGGCACCATCGCAGGCGCCGCGGATGCTTCGAGATGGCGGCGCGGCTGCAATCCATGACGCGAGATTGCGTGGATCACGCCGGTGTGGCCGCGCTCGATTAGCGAAATCGCGATATCGACCGTGGTCAGAGCCGCGCCAATCAACAGAACGGGCACGGTGGGTTCGATTTGATCGAGTGCGTCGGCCGCCCAGGGATCGCGCCGATAGAAAGAAGACTTGTAGAAAGCCGGATCGGCAACCGGCGGATCCGCCGGCGGGAAATTTCCCGGCGCGAGCACCACGGTATCGGCGTCCAGATTTTTGCCGTTCGCAAAGCGGATTCGCAGTCCGTCGCCGGCCGCCTTGACGGCGATCGCGGTCTCGCGGTGCGTCACGATCCGTTCGGGATTCGCTCGACTCGCCTGCGCCAGCAGATCTTCAAGGTAGCGCCCGTAGACTATGCGCGGAACGAAGCTGGTGGGTTTGATCTTGGAGACACCACTCGTCGATGCGTGGGTTCGCAGCCAATCGAGAAAGCTATCGGGCTCGGCGGGAAACGCGCTCATTTTGCCCGCGGGAACATTGAGCAGATGGCGTTCGCTCGCGGTTGAATAGGCCAGTCCGCGTACGAAGCCGCGCTTGCCGATCAAATCGATGTGCAGATCCGTCCCGATCCGGCGCAGCAGTTGCACCACGAGGATCGATCCGCTGAAACCGGCGCCGATGATAGCTATTCTGCGCACTCTGGAATCCCGAATGCGGACCGACATGGCCCGCGCTAGAATAGCTGTCCGAGCACCGAAGCGGAGTCAAGCGCGGCATCCTCGGACACCAAAATCGCGCCTCGGGCGGGCTTGCGAGGCTGATGCGTCGGCGCGATAATCGCGATTCCCAGTGGACGCATAGCTCAGCTCGGTTAGAGCACATGCCTCACATGCATGGGGTCGCAGGTTCAAATCCTGCTGCGTCCACCAACCAAAACCCCCGTACATCAAGCCTTTTTGGGGCTTCAGTTCAGAATCGGTTTGGAGTCCGCTTCCGACTGTGGGGACTTTTGTGGGGACTGTGCCTCAAAAGCGGCGGTTTCTCCTGCTTGCTCCAGTGCCGTGATCGCGGCCTGCTTCGCCTGCGAACGAATGTGGCTGTACCGCGCGAGCATCGAGCGAGACACATGCCCCGCGAGGCTCATGATCGTCTGCTCCGAGACTTCCGGCCGCTCCGCAAGGCGTGTGACGAATGTGTGCCGCAGATCGTGCCAGCGATACCGCACGCCTGCCGTAACGCAGCAGACCCGCCAAGCCTTTTTCCACGAGCCGATTGGCTCGCTCATCTCGAAGTTGTAGAGATCGGGAATCCTGTCGTTACCCATCAGCCCGACGCTGTGGCGCGGGAACAGGAACGAGTCGGGCGTCGCCTGCGGAAAGCGGGTCAGCCAGAGCGTCAGGACCGCGCACGCCCGGCGCGTCAAAGGGATCGTGCGGCCCGCTCCGGCTTCCGTCTTCGATTTACGGACCGTCAGCCGACCGTGCTCGACGACGCCATCCTTCCAGAC
>JBAPSR010000556.1:0-2630 GCA_049281755.1 Binataceae bacterium (SeqCode) | reverse complement strand
AGCCGCGGCGGCAGCGTCGTCCGCGCCCGCACCGATCATCCGCGCGACGCTCGACACGACGCGCTCGATCTCCGCGCGCGGCGCATCGAAGCGGATTCGCAGCATCGTTTCGTGCACCAGAGTGCCGAAGAGTCTGAGCCGCGCCCGGGACCGATCGCGCGCGACCTCCTCGATACGAATTTCGCCGCCGTCCGCGCTCACCTCCGCATCACGAGGCTTCACGCTAGACTCCGCTGCCGTGGTCGCACTGACCACCCTGATCGTCGGCGCGGCGCCGCTCGCGAGCGCCACGGCCCGGGTCTCGCTCCATGCGCGATGCGCCTCATCGCCGCGCTTCGAAATCTCGCCGCTCTCATCGGCTTCGAGCAGCACGCTCTGCCGCAGCCCCATCGCTTCTTTCACATCGAGGATGAGCTTGCTCGGATCCCACCATACGACGCGATGCGCTCCCGCCTGCGCGCGATACGACCCCGGCGCGACCGAGCGTGTCGGCGCCGGGGCGCGCGACGGCCGCACGCGCACGGAGTCCTCGCCGAATTCGGGACATCCCGCAGGCTTGCGGCTAAGCGGCGCGCGGCGGTCCTTCTGCTCCGGATAAATGACGGGATTAAGCCGCGCGAGCCATCCGTCGTACGCGCCGTCGCCTAACGTGGGCACGACCAACAGATCGCGCGCGCGGGTGGTCGCGACGTAGAGCAGGCGAATTGCCTCCTCGACGTCGCGGCGATGCTCTTCCTCCTGATGCTCCAGCAGCTCGCTCGGAGCGCATCCTGCTATTTGCAGCGCTGCAAGTCCGCGCTCGGGATCGATATAACGCGTCGCCTCGCCGCGGGTTTCGTTGCAGGTCAGATCGGCGAGAATCACGACCGGAAATTCCAGTCCCTTCGCGCGATGCACCGTCATGATGCGGATGCCTTCGGTGCCTTCTTCGGCCAGCGGCGTCTCGCTCGCCTCGTCGCGTTCGGCGCGCGCTTCGAGTTCATCGACAAAGCCGCGAAACGAAGTCGGGCGGCTGCGCGCCTCGTACCGCCGCGCCTGATCCATCAGGCGCATGATGTTCGCGAGCGCCTGATCTCCTGTCGGCCAGATCGCGACTCCGGCATGCGCGCGGGTCTGTGCGAGCGCACGCGCCAGCGTCTGCGCGATCGGGCGGCGGTTGCGGTCGCGATGCAGCTCGAGAATTATCTCGCGTGCGCCGAGCACCGCGCTGAGTCTCCCGTCCGTATTGGCGCCCGGATTGCGCCACAGGCTGAAGCCGCCTGCCGCCTCGCGATACTCGAGCAGCAGATCGTCGCCGAGTGAAAAAAACGCGCCACGCAGCGTCGCGAACACCGCGAGCTCGTCATCGGGACGCTCGATCGCGGCGAGCACGTTGCGTACCGAGGTAACTTCCTCGCGATCGTTGAACGATCCGCCCTTCACCAGCACGTGCGGCAGATGCCGCGCCTCGAGCGCGCGCAAATATGGGCGCGTCACGTCGCGTCCGTACGAGTTCAGGCGGCGAAACAGAATACAAATGTGCCGCGGCGCGAGCGCGACGCGGCGCTCGGGCGCCTCGCGTTCGGTCACCGTCCATCCGCTCTCCTTCACCATCCATTTCGCGAACGCGGCGATCGCGTCGGGCAGCGATTCCTCGATCCTCCAATCCGTCACGCGGCCAAAGTCGCCGTATGGATCCGGCACCGGCAGCGCGACGATCGAAGGCTGCGCCTCCGGGTCCGCGCGCGTCGAGACCAGCGGCGCATACCCCGGCTGCGTCGGCGAATCAGCCGGCATCAGCGGCGCGAACGCGGCGTTGATCATTGCGTGCAGTTCCGGCGTTGCGCGGAAACTCACCGTCAAATACAGCAGGCGCGCGCCTTTGCTGATGAGGCTGCGCTTGACCTCCTGATACAGCGCAACGTCGGCGCGGCGAAAGCGGTAGATCGATTGCTTGGGATCACCCACGATAAACAGCTTGCCGGGAATCGGACGCGCCGCGCGCCAATCATGCGTGGCAGGATCGTCGGCGGCGAGTAGCAGCAGAATTTCGGCCTGCAGCGGATCGGTATCCTGAAACTCATCGATAAAAATGTGGGTGAAGCGCTTCTGCAGCTCGGCGCGCACACCCGCGTTGTCGCGGACCAGGTCGCGCGCGACCAGGAGCAGATCGAGAAAGTCCAGTTGCCCCTCGCGCCGCTTGATCCCGTCGTAGATCTCGACGATCGGCCATAGCTCTTCGCGCAACAGCGGCGCCAGGTTTGCTCCGGCGTCACGCCGCATCCGTTGAAGCCGCTCGCGCAACCCGGCGCGGCGGCGAAAAATTTCCTCGCGCTCGATCCCGCCCATCCCGCCGCCAAAACCCTTCCAATCCCAGCGCCTGCCGCCGCCGAGCGTCAGCAGCACGGCCTCGAGCGCGTCGTAGTCACGGCCGCGCACCGCCTCCAGCCGCATCGCTTCGAGCACGGGCCGCGCAATCTCCTCGAGGCTCTTCGCGAGCCAATCGCCTATCTCGCCGTCGCGGGCTAGATTCGCAAGCGCTGCGATCTCGGCGACGATCGCGTCGATTTCGCGGTCGCGCTCGAAACCTTGCGGCTCCCACCGCGCGGTAAAGTCGCGCCACGCGAGCAATTCCTCAGCGGCGCGTCGAG
>JBAPSR010000555.1:0-7261 GCA_049281755.1 Binataceae bacterium (SeqCode) | reverse complement strand
TCGCAGGTGATCGCTAAATGGAACGCGTCCACGAACGTTACTACTTGAGCTACCCGCGCTCGCTGATCAAGGAGCCGCTCCTTTACCACCTGGTGAAGAAGTTCGACCTGATCTTCAACATCCGCGGGGCCAGCGTCTCCGAAGAAATGGGCCTGGTAGCCCTCGAATTCGAAGGCACCCGCGACCAAATCGAGCGCGCAATAGTATGGCTGCGCGCCTCCGGCGTGACCGTCGAAACCATAGAAAAAAATGTCATCGAGTAGGCGCGGTCGTCCCCTGTGTCATCCCAAGCGCCGCCCGCCGCGGCCACCCCCTGTGCATCCTGAGCGGAGGCCGTTGCGGCCGGAGTCGAAGGATCCCGGGACGATCATGCACAGCATCACGATCGCCTGCTCCGACCTTGGGACGTCCATCACCATCTGGCGCGCCGCCCGGCGACCAGCAAGTGCCGGGAGCCTTCAGGATGAGTACCGACGCCGTGCATTAACGCCTCGGGATCCTTCGACTCCGGCCGCAACGCCCTCCGCTCAGGATGACGGTCCAACGCCGTTGGTTAAAAAAACACAAACTCTCAGGATGGCACCAACGCCACGTCTGCCAGAAAAACGACCGCCTCTTTCAGCGAGCCGAAAGAGGCCCGGCTCGCGAGCCGTCCCCTACGAAAACCGCTCCGATAACCGCCTCTAGGTGAACGACCATATTCGTAGGGGCGCGTCGCGACGCGACCGTCGAAGTTGGTTGCACTAATCGCTTCGCGGAGGTCCTTCGCCAACCGGCAGGATGTCAACAACTCAGCGTGTGCGAGAAAATCACAGCCTCCCGCCTTGATGAAAGGAAGGTGCCGCTGGCACTCGGCAAGGAGAGGGACCTTATTTCATCGCGGCGCGCCAGCCCCGCGCGATTCAGGAACGGATCCCTATGCTGATACCCTCTCTCCGCCGGCAGGTGACACTGGCACGCGCGCGACGCGGCGCGACGCATTGCGCTCTTTTCGCAAGCATCGTGACGCGTGGGTGAGGGTGCTGCTCTTCGCGCATCCAAATTGCACGGCCCGTCCGAACCTTTTAAGCTCGTCCGGTGGTGACAACCGATCAAACCAGCACTGCACGTTTCGATTCGCCAACCCACAAATCCCCGTCCGATTCCGCCATCACCGTCTCCCATCTTCGCAAAACCTACGGTAACATCGTCGCCGTAAACGACGTCTCTTTTTCCGTCGCACAAGGCGAGATCTTCGGCATCCTCGGCCCCAACGGAGCCGGCAAGACCACCACCGTCGAGTGCGCTCTCGGCCTGCGCATCCCCGACTCCGGCTCGCTTAGCCTGATGGGCCTCGATCCGATCGCGGACCGCAACGCGCTGCACACGATCGTCGGCGCGCAGCTCCAATCAAGCACGCTGCCGGCCAAACTCAAGGTGGGCGAAATACTCGATCTCTACGCGTCGTTCTATCGAGAACCCGCCGATATCGAAGAACTCGTCACCGTCCTCGGCCTGACCGAAAAGCGCAAAGACTACTACCGCGCCCTCTCCGGCGGCCAGAAACAACGCCTTTCGATCGCGCTCGCCCTCATCGGCCGCCCCACGATAGCGATCCTCGACGAGATGACCACCGGCCTCGACCCTCAAGCCCGTCGCGACACCTGGGACCTGATCGAGGCCGTCCGCAATCGTGGAGTCACTATCGTCCTGGTGACGCACTACATGGATGAAGCCGAACGCCTGTGCGACCGGGTCGCGCTAATCGACGATGGCCGCGTGGTTGCGATCGATAGCCCCAAAAATCTGGCCGAGCACGCGGGCGGCGGCAAGCAGGTGCGCTTCCTGCCGTCCAAGCCCTTTCCCGATCATCTGCTGACCCAGCTTCCCGAAGTGAAGAGCATTACACGCGATGGCGAACATGTTGTGGTGACCGGAAAAGGAGAGCTCGTCAACGCCGTGATTCTGACGCTGGCGGGCGCTCACGTGATCGCGCGCGACGTCCAGATGCAAACCGCGACGCTTGAAGACGCCTTCGTGCGCCTGACTGGCCGGCACATCGATGAAGCCGGCGCGAGGATTTCCCATCGGTAATCATTGGACCCTGTTCGCCCAAAGGACGCCCCCCGCCGCGTTCGGCAAGGTTGTCCTGAATGAGTGCAGGCTCGCGTGGCGACTGCCTGTCGGCCTGGTTCTCGGCATGGGTCTTCCCTTGCTGCTGTTGGTGATTTTCGGCAGTATCCCGTCGCTGCATAAGCCAGTCGCGTCGCTCGCAGGGCTCACCTACTTCGACGTCTCCTTCCCGGTGCTGGTTTCGCTGGTGATTGCAATCCTGGGGATCGTGGATATTCCGAGTCCGCTCGCCACCTACCGCGAACAAGGAATCTTGCGCCGTCTGTCGACCACACCGGCGCCTCCGGCGTGGCTCCTCGCCGCGCAGCTCGTGATCAACTTCGCGATGGCGATCGCGGGCCTCGCTATCCTCACCGTGGTAGGGATCGCGGCCTTCGGACTTGATGCCCCAAAAAGCATCCTGGGTTTCGTCGTCGCGACGATACTCTCCATCGCCGCGGTATTTGCGATCGGTCTCTGGATCGCCGCGGTTGCTCGCACCAGTGTCGCCGCGAAAGCAATCAGTCTGGCGGTTTTGTTCCCGCTGCTGTTTTTTGGGGGTCTATGGCTACCTCGCGAGTTGATGCCGCCGTTCCTCCTGGGCATCAGCAACCTGACGCCCCTGGGCGCATCAGTCCAGGCAATCCAAACCTCGATGCAGGGAACCTTTCCGCCACTGAGCTCTCTGCTCGTCCTCGCCGTCTATGCCGTAGTCTTTGCCTTTCTAGGCGTCCGCTTCTTCAAATGGGAGTAAAGCCTCCGGCCCACCTGTCTGATCCCTCGCCCTGAAAGGGAGGTGCCAGATGACCGGCTCCAGATGAACGACTCTATTCGTAGGGGCGCGTCGCGACGCGCCCGTCGTCGCGTGCCGCCAATCTGCCGCAAACCCTTGTGGCACAGGCCTTATCGTGCAGTTCTCACCCCAAATTAAGCCGCTTCCGCCTCCCTAACGATCGTTCGGGTTTTTGCCAGGTTTGTTCATGGCTGAACAGTTCAGCCTTATGCCCGATTCCACTTCGTGCAACGATCGATCCGTGGAAGCATCCAGCACACTTTTCCGCCCCACTTTGCCGGCCCCATTCCACTGGTCTGCCTTCGCGGCCAGGCGCAGCCGTCAATCCAACCACCAAGACACCGAGGCACAAAGAACTGACGCATTTCCGCGCGCCGCCCGCGGAAATGAATCTTCTTCGTCTTCCTTGGTGTCTTCGTGTTCAGTCTTTCTTGGCCGCAGACCGTCCAAAAATCGAGGTACCAAAAAGACGCCGGAAACGAACCCATTTCGCGAAAAACGCCAGCGTTTTGAAGGAGTTTATTTTTTGAGCCCCTAGAAAAGATACCAAACGAACCCACTGCGATCCCTGCAACACCGTCGGACGAGGGTACTGCTATGCCTGATTGGACCGACACTTGGCTCGCCGCGTCGCGACGGTTTTTGATCTGCGTTAATCTGTGTAACCTGTTCCTTTCGCGCGGCGAATGTCCGCGCGCGATCTGCAATCCATCGATATCGACAAGCCGATGCCGCTGACTGACACACAAATCGAACGCTACAGCCGCCAGATAATCGTGCCGCGCATCGGCGGCCTCGCGCAGGAGCGCCTGCTCGCCGCGCGGATCGTGATCGCCGCCGAGCACCAGGACCTCGACGCGCCACTCGCCTACCTGGTCGGCGCGGGAGTCGGACGAATCTGCCTCGATTGCGATACTGCCGATATCAACCAACTCGCCGCCGCGATGCGGTCGCTCAATCCCGATTCAACTGTCGCCGCTTTCGTGCCAGATGATTCTTCGCGCGGCGCGCCGGATTTCGTCTTTGCGATCATCGGCAGCGCTAATTCCCAATCTTCAGCGCGCACACTCTGCACCAAGCTCATCAATATCCCGAGTATTATCGCGCGGCTCGATTCGCCCGCGCGGATCGGCGTCTTTCCCGCACCGCCGCCGTGCGCGATTTGCTCCGATTCCTTACTCGCCAAACCATTTGGCGAGCGCTCTGCCGACGCGGGGCTCGCCGCGATGGCGGCGACCGCGGAAGCGCTCAAGCTCCTTGCGCGATACGACGCCGCGCCACGCGCCGCGCTGATCGAGTTCGACGGCTACGCCTCGCGCGTGCATGAACCCGTGCGAAATCCCAACTGCGCCTGCGCGGGTGGCTGCGCATGACGGCCGCGACCCAACCCAAACTCTGGCTGTTCGACTTCGACAACACGCTCGCCCGGCTGGAGCCGGTCGTGGATTGGCCCGCTCTGCGAGCCGAAGTGCGCGCAATTCTCGAGCGCGCGCACGCGCCGGGCAAGGTCACGCAGCAATCTCCTGCGCGCGCGCTTGCGATGTACGAGGCTTATCGCGCGCATCTGGAAGGCGTGCCCGACGCCCGCGGCGCAGCCGTTCTGGCGCGCATCTCAAAGCTGATCGAGAAATACGAGCTCGACGGCGTCGATCGCGCGCTTCCGCTCGAAGGCTCGGTCGATCTCTTGCGCGCAATTTCCGCACGCAAGCTCGCCGCCGGAATCATAACCTCGAACTCGTCAGTCACGGTCATGCGATGGCTCAGTCGCTATGCTGTTGGGCTCGCGATCGGCTTTATCGTCGGACGCGATTCGAAACTTGCGCTGAAGCCCGCGCCCGCGATGGTCAAACGCGCGCTCGAGCTTGGCGGCGCGCGCGCGCGCGACGCGATCTACCTCGGCGACAGCGAAGATGATCTGCGCGCGGCCCGCCGCGTGCGAATGCGCTTTATCGGAATTGCTTCCGACAGCAATGCGCGCGATCGGTTGATCGCGGCGGGAGCGTCGGAGATCTATTCCTCGCCCGCCGCGCTGGCGATTCATCACAACCTCGCCGCCGCCCGCCCGCTCGGCGGCGCCCGTGCGCCGGCGCCGCACAAAAAATCCATCGCCAGGAAATCCGGTGCCGTCTGAAGAATCCAATCCCGCCCGTCTGAAGCTCGCGCTCGAGCTTTACGGAGTTGCGCCCGCCAACGCGCGCCCCGGCACCGATTCCACGGATACGATCGAGGTTCTGCTCGCCGACGATATCTGGGCGAGCGCCCGGATCAATTCCGCTTCGCCGATTTCAATTGCCGAGAACCCGGATGTGATTCGCGACGGCGCGATCCTGACTGCCGTCCGCGTCGCGCATACTCCGCCGTTCGCCGCGCGGCGCAACGCACGCGGTAGCGAGCTCGGCGCGATCGCCGCGATGCGCTCGACGTGGGTTACGGTCGCGCTCGGCGGCGGATGCGGTATCGGCGCGGCCGGCAGAACCTGCGCGCTGTGCCAGGGCCGCGAACTCACCGAGCACGCCGGCGAGCTCTGGCCCGTCGATGAAGTCGTCGAGGCGGTGCGCGGAGCGTTCGACGACGGCGACGCCGAGTTCGTGCATTTCGTGCTCGGCTATTTCCCGGGCATCGACGCGGGCTTCGCGATGCTCAAACCGTACCTCGAAGCGATCGATCGCCACTTCGACACGATCGTCGCGGTCACGATGCATCCGCCGGCCGACTTGCGCACGATCGATTTGGCCTACGCCGAGGGCGTTGACGTGATCTGTTTCAACCTCGAGGCCGCAAGCGAGGAGGCGATGCTCCGGCATTTTCCCGGTCGTGCCCGCTTCTATGGCCGCGAGCGCTACCTGAAGGCGCTCAGCCATGCGGCCCGGATTTTTCCCAGCGGCGCGGTGTGGTCGGATTTGCTGATCGATCTGGCGCCGAAAGCGGCTCTGCAAGCCGCCGCGACCGAGTTGGTCGCGGCCAGAGTCCTGCCCACGTTCGGAACCCTCGCGCTGCGCGGCGCTGACGACGGCGCGCTGGAAGCCGCGGCTGAGCTTGCGGCCGTATCGTTCGAGGCCGCCACCCGCGCGGGAATCAGCCTCAACTGGATGCGCGATATTTCCACTTCCTTCACGATCCTCGATGCGCGCTATCTTGTGAGCGGCGTTCCCCAGTTCCAGTCGCTGATTCATCAACTGTCGCGAAACCGGCTCGGCGCGCTCGCCACGCGCTCGCTTGCGCGCTTGCGCAGGCGGCTGCGGGTCCGGCGCGTGCGCGCGTCTTTCGATTCGTCCCGCCTGTGACACCCGAGCCGGAAATACACACGACTCGCGCGCACGAGCTCGAGGAAGTCGTCGTCGATACGCGGCCGATCGCGTTGGTGATCCTGTCGCGCAGCCTGCGCACGATCATCCTCATCGCCGGGGCAATTCTTTTCGTCGTGCTGGTGCGCGCGACACCGCCCGCGGGTCTCAGCGTCACCGCCGAGCGCGCAATCGCGGTCTTCGCGCTTGCGTGCCTCTACTGGATAACCGGCGCGCTGCCGCTGATGGTCACGAGCCTGCTCGTGATCGTTCTGCTGGGACTCTCGGGCGTGATGCCGCAGCGGCAGGCGTACGCGCTGTTCGGCAATGAAGCGATGTTTTTCATCCTGGCGGCGTTCATGCTCGCCGCCGCGGTGAACCATCGCGGCCTCGGCCGCCGCGTCGCGCTGACCGTCTTCAGCCGGTTCGGACGCACGCCGCGCTCGCTGGTCGGTTCGATTTATTTGCTCTCCGCGCTGATGTCGTTCGTCATTCCGGAGCATGCGGTCGCCGCGATCGTCTTTCCGATCGTGCTCGACCTGGCCAACACGATGAACCTGGTCCCCGGCCGCTCGCGCTATGCGACTGCGCTGTTTCTCGCGATGGCGTGGGGAACCAATATCGGCGGAATCGCAACCCTGCTCGGCGGCGCGCGCGCGATGCTCGCGCTCGGGATGCTTTCTGAAGCGACCGGCCAGACAATTTCATTTCTGCATTGGAGCGCCGCGACGATTCCGCTGGTCATCGCACTGCTCATCGCCGGATGGTTCGTGCTCCTGCATTTTTTCCCCACCGACCTCGATTCGGTGGAGCAGAGCGCGCAAGAACTCAAGCAGCGCGCGGACAAGCTCGGCCGCATGACCTTCGAGGAAGTCGGCGTCGCGATAATTCTCGCGCTCACGGTGGTGGCCTGGATGGCGACCAGCCACGAGTACGGGTACGCCGCGATCGCAATTCTCGCCGTGGTCGCACTGTTCGCGCTGGGGCTGCTCAGTTGGCGCGAGGTCGAGGAATACGTGAACTGGGGAATCGTCCTGATGTACGGCGGCGCAATCGCGCTCGGCGCCGCGCTGCAGCATACCGGCGCCGCCGC
>JBAPSR010000554.1:0-1505 GCA_049281755.1 Binataceae bacterium (SeqCode) | reverse complement strand
GCATCGGACGACAACCCGGCTTTCCACCTGCTGCTGGGGGCGGTAGGGCGCGTTACCGGGCGCGAGATCGTGCTGAACACGAGCTTCAATGTCAAAGGCCAGCCGATCGTCAATACGCCGCGTGAGGCGGTCGAGACTTTTCTCAGCACCGGAATCGATTGTTTGTTTATCGAAGATAACTTCGTGAGTCGCGCATAAGCGTAACTTTTGAAATGACTACTCTCTTGAATGATTCGGCTCACGATTCACTGCCAGCGTCAGACCAATGGCGCCGGTTAGTCGAATGGAACTGCACGGACGTGGAATTCGACTCTCACAAGCGCATCCAGGATCTGTTTGACGAGCAGGTGCTTCGTACTCCCGAAAAAACAGCGGTCGTCTGCCGCGATCAGGCGCTGACATACAAGAATCTGTGGAAACGGGTTGGAACCCTCGCTGGCCGCCTGTGCAAGCTTGGCGTCGGTTCGGAAACTATCGTCGCGATCTCGATGGAGCGCTCGCTCGAAATGATTGTCGCGATGCTTGGGGTTTTGAAGGCGGGCGGGGCGTACCTTCCACTCGATCCCGGCTTTCCCGCCGACCGGGTTGCGTTCATGCTGAAGGACAGCGATGCGCGCGTCATCGTCACTCAGCGGCATCTAAAAGATCGGTTCGCAGAATCGCGGGCGATCGTTATTGCGCTTGATGAACCCGGCGCGTCGGATTTGGTTAACGACGCGGCCGGTGCTTCCGAAGTGCGCGCATCGGATGTGTCGGCATCTTCCCTCGTGTACCTGATGTACACCTCTGGATCGACCGGAACGCCCAAAGGCGTGATGGTCGAACATCGCAATGTGGTCAATCTCTTCGCCGGGATGGATCGCGTAATCGGGTCCGAAGAAGGAGTCTGGCTGGCTGTAACCAGCATCTCTTTTGACATTTCCGTGCTGGAGCTTTTGTGGACTCTGACGCGCGGGTTCACAGTCGTATTGCAGACCGAAAACGGCTTGACTGCATCGGGCGATTACTCGATCTCTGCTCAACTGAGCCGGCATCGCGTAACCCATTTCCAATGCACACCGACTCTCGCTCGAGCGCTGATTCGATCGCCTGAGACGCTGTCGGCGATGAAGCCGCTTCGAAAATTGTTCCTTGGCGGGGAAGCGCTGCCATTGTCGTTGGCAAATCAGCTCAGCGAAGCGCTCGGCGCCGAGATTTTCAACATGTACGGTCCGACCGAGACGACGGTATGGTCGACTACTCATGCGCTCGCCAGATCGTCCGATTCGGTTCCAATTGGCAGACCGATCGCGAATACGCGCATTTACATCCTCGACGAACAGGGCAGCCTCGCACCGATCGGAGCCGTCGGCGAGCTATACATCGGTGGGGCGGGAGTGACTCGTGGCTACTGGCGCCGGCCCGACCTGACCGCCGAAAGATTTATCCTCAACCCTTTCGAACCCGATCGGCCGGAGTTCCTGTATCGAACTGGTGATTTTGCTCGATACCGCGACAACGGCGAA
>JBAPSR010000553.1:0-10131 GCA_049281755.1 Binataceae bacterium (SeqCode) | reverse complement strand
CGCTCGTGCTTATCGCCGGCGCGCTCGGCGGCGCGCTCTGGGGCGGGATCTGCGGATGGCTCCGCGCGCGGCGCGACACCAACGAAGTTATCAGCACGATCATGATGAACTTCGTCGCGGCGCAACTGATTAGCTGGGTCGTGCATGGCCCGCTGATCGAGGCCTCGGGCGCGTATCCGCAGAGCATGGCGATTGCGCCGAGCGCGCGGATGTACATGCCGCTCGAGCCGACTCGGCTGAACCCCGCGATCCTGCTCGCGATCGCGCTGGCCATCGGATGCTACCTGCTCCTGTTTCACACCAGCCTTGGATTCGAGCTGCGCGCGATGGGCCGCAACCGGCGCGCGGCGACCTTCTTCGGCATTCCGATCGCGCGGCTCACGATCGCGATCCTCGCGCTGTCGGGCGCGCTTGCGGGAATCGGCGGCGCGGTGCAGGTCTCGGCGATCACGCATCGCTTGTACGAAAAATTCTCGCCCGGCTGGGGCTTCGAGGCGATCGCGGTCGCCCTGGTCGCGCGGCTCAACCCGCTCGGAATTATCGTCTCGGCGATTTTCTTTGGCGCGCTCGACAACGGCTCGCAGGCGATGCAGCGCGCGCAGGGCGTCTCGCCGGTGCTGGTGCAGGTGATCCAGGGATTGGTGATCATGATCCTGCTCGCGTTCGACACGCCCGCGTGGTCGCGGATTCGCGGACAGATATTCTCGCGCGATGCGGAGTCCGCGCCGGGTGCGGGAGCGCGCGCCGATGCTTGACGCGTTTCTGAATTCGACCATCGCGATGGCGACTCCCATCCTGCTTGCGGCGCTGGGCGAGCTGCTGGTCGAGGAGACCGGCGTCATCAATATCGGGATCGAAGGCGCGATGCTGTGCGGCGCGTTCTTCGCGATGGCGGGTGCGTACTTCACCGGCTCGACGCTCATCGGAATTGCGGCGGGGATCGCAGCCGGCGTCGCGATCAACGCGCTGCTCGCGCTGCTGGTAGTCAATCTGTCGGTCAACCAGGTGGTCGCCGGGACCGCGCTGGATATTCTCGCGGTCGGAATCACCGGAGTCTTCTACCGCCGATTCTTCGGAATCACCGGCATGGCGTTCATGGTCAAGCCGATGGCGCGGTTCGATTTCGGTCCGCTCACGCGAATTCCAATTCTGGGCGCAACGCTGTTTCATCATAACGCATTCGTCTATCTGACCTTCGCGATCATTCCTGTCATCGGGTTTATCGTCTGGCGCACGCATTACGGTCTGACGCTGCGGGCCGCGGGTGAACGGCCCGACGCGGCCGACGCGCTCGGGCTTGGCGTTTATCGCCTGCGCTGGCATGCGCTGCTTGCCGCCGGAGTGCTGACCGGGCTTTCCGGCGCGTACCTGACGCTCGCCTACGCGAACACGTTTGTCGAAAACATCTCAGGCGGCCGCGGCTACGTTGCGCTGGCGGTGGTGATCCTCGGCCGATGGAATCCGTGGGGGATCGCGGCGGCCAGCGTTCTGTTTGGCGCCGCGATGGCGCTGCAATTCGGATTGCAAGCTCTCGGCACAACGATCCCGTATCAGCTATTTCTCGCGCTACCCTACGCGCTCACACTCGTAGTGCTGGCAGGAGTAGGCGGCCAAGCGTCCTCCCCCTCAGCCCTAGGCGAACCCTACCGCCGCCCGTAGCGCCGCCGCCTCCTATAGAGGCTGTCGATTTTCTCGCAATCCTTCTCTTGTAGTCATCCTGAGCAACGTCGAAGGGGCTCGGAATGACGATTCAGGGCTTGGCTGAGGCTACGATACTCATGCACTGAACCCACATCCGTCATTCCGAGCCATAGGCGAGGAATCCAGAGGCGGCCATGCTCCGAGCTACGTCCACGTGCTGCAAGACCTTCGTTCGGGATTTCCTTCGGCGTCGCTCAGGACAGGCTCTCGCGCGCGGCAGCCGGAGCTTGCCGAACAGCGCGCGGGAATGACCAATCGGCAGCGCGAACGGTGCAAATCTCAAACTGCCCCGCTACCCGTTGCCTCTACCAATCGATCCGGCCGCTCCGCTATGCTGACGGTTACGATGCCGTCGCCGGAGCCAATCGCGTCGACCTTTCCGGTCGCATTCTGCAAGGGATGCGGCAAGAGCGTCGTCACCTGCGTCGCGCTCGATGACGACGGTCTCGAGCGCCGCCTGTGCGCGCATTGCGACGCGCCGATCGCCGTCGATATCGAATGGATCAGCGCGACCGAGCTCGAATCGACCGGCTACTACATCGGCACTCCGAGCGCCCCTCGCGCCGGCGGATGCGGCGGCGGATGCTCGAGCGGCGCCTGCGGCACGCGCAAGCACTAGCAGGGTGTTGATCAAGGGGCTGAATCACGAGCTAGGCTTGGTCTGGTAACGTGACGCAGTGAGTATTGAGGTTGCGGGTTGACCAGGGTCCATCGAATCGTCGGTGAAGGAGCCGCTATGAACTTTCATCGGAAGGTTCCGAAGCGGTCTGGCGCCTTCGCCATCGTTATACTTTTCGCAGTGGCGCTGACTGTCCACGCCAACGCCAATGCCCAAACTTCCCCGCTTCCGTCCTGGAACGATGGGCCGGCGAAGCAAGCGATCGTTTCCTTCGTCAATAAAGTGACGGACAAGTCTGCTCCCAACTACGTCGAGCCCGAGGATCGCATTGCCACTTTCGATCAGGACGGCACCCTTTGGGTCGAACATCCTTTGTACGCACAGGCTATGTTTGCACTCGCCCGCCTGCACGAGCTTGCGCCTCAGCATCCCGAATGGAAACAACACGAGCCGTTCAAGGCGGCTCTCGCGAACGATCGTGAGGCGATGGCCAAGTTTTCCGAATCGGATTGGGCAGCCATCGTCGCCGTCACTCATAGCGGGATGACCAACGATTCATTCTCGGAGATTGTGAAACAGTGGCTGGCAGCGGCCAAGGATCCCCGATTTCATTGCCCTTATACCGAACTCGTCTACCAGCCGATGCTCGAAGTTATGGAATTCCTTCGCGCCAGCGGCTTCAAGACCTACATAGTCACTGGCGGCGGCCAGGAGTTCGTGCGTGTGTACAGCCAGCGTGTCTATGGCGTCCCACCAGAGCAGGTCGTGGGATCGATTGGGCTGACCAAGTACGAGTACCAGGACGGCAAACCGGTATTGATGCGCGAGCCGAAGATTTTCTTCGTCGACGACGGACCAGGCAAGCCGGTCGGGATCAACCTCTTCATCGGTAAGCGGCCATACGCTGCGTTCGGCAATTCGACCGGCGATCAGCAGATGCTCGAGTGGACCCAGGCGGGCGCCGGTGCACGGTTGATGATGCTGGTCTTGCACGATGATCCAGAACGCGAATACGCGTACGGCCCGGCCGCCGGTCTACCCGACAGCAAGGTCGGTACGTTCTCCGAGGCGCTGTTCGACGAGGCCAAGTCCAAAGGCTGGACCGTCATCAGCATGAAGAAAGACTGGAAGCGCGTTTTTGCTTTCGAGAAGTGAAGTGATAACGCCGAACAGAGGCTCGGCTTGCGGACTGCCGTTGAGAGCTTCTCGATGGAACGGTGTTTTCAACATCCTGCTAAAGCTACCGCCTTTGATCGAGATCAAGTCAGATCGGTAAATGGATTGAACGCCACTTCCCACAGGTGGCCGTCGGGATCCGCGAAGTAACCGGAGTATCCTCCCCAAGCCGTGTCTCGCGGCGGCTTCACTAATTTCGCTCCCACCGACACCGCCAGGTTCACAACCTGGTTGACTTCCGCTTTTGATTTCACATTGTGCGCCATCGTTACTCCGCTGAAGCCGGAGCCTTCCGGCGCGCTCAGGGCATCTTCCGCGAGCTTGTCTCTCGGATAGAGCGCGAGCCACGAACCCTCCATTTTGAAGAACACGATATCCTCGCCGTCTTTATAATTGTGCGTCGGGAAGCCAAGTCCATCGCGATAAAACCGCAGGGCTTTCCCAAAATCGTAAACACCAAGCGTGATGATGCTCATCTTGGGTTTCATCGGATCCTCCTCAGACGGCTGAGGCTGCCTATCTTTTAGCAAACATTGCCTTGTTGTCATCCTGAGCCGCAGGCGAAGGATCTCCGCGAAGCGATTAGTGCAACCAGCGTGGGTCTTCCGCACTAATCGCTTCGCGGAGATCCTTCACTGCGGCAGCCTCCGTTCAGGATGACGAACCGACTTGGCGTTTATCGGCCAAGCTCCTCAGGATCGTCAAGCGAGCGCGCCGGTTTGTCGAAGTGCTTCGTACACGACGATCGAGACCGCGTTGGAGAGGTTCAAGCTGCGCACCCCGCGCTCGAAGATCGGAATCTGAAAGGCGTGGTCCGCGCGTTCGGCGATGAACTCGCGTCCGAGGCCCTTGGTCTCGCTTCCGAACATCAGGAAGTCGCCGCGCGTGTACTTCGCCGCGAGATAATTTTTCTCGGCGCGAGCGGAAAAGATTTTCGCCGGCGGCGCGGGATACGCGCGCGCGAACTCGTCCCAATCGCGATAGGTGCGTAGATCGACCAGCGGCCAGTAGTCCAGTCCGGCGCGCTTCAGATATCGATCCTCGAGCGAGAAGCCCAGCGGTCCCACCAGATGCAGCCGCGTGCGCGTGGCTGCCGCCAGCCTGGCGATCGAGCCGGTGTTCTGCGGAATCTCCGGACGCACGAGCACGATATGCAGATGCGGCTCCGCCAGATGCATCTGCTCAGCTCCGCGAGTCTCCAGCCGCGCGCGCTCCAGAAATCGGATGGCGTACGCCGCGGATCCGCAGGTAGAAGCGGCCCGAGTCGTCGGCTTCGAGCCGGTCCGCCAGATGATAGTAAGCGTTCCGCAGAAAGCGCGCGCGATACGCTCCGCCCTTCACCCGCGCATAGAGTACGTTACCCTCGCCGACGTCGAGCGTGGCAGGATCCAATTCCTCGCGCGTGTCGTCGTTCAGCACCGTGATGAATCCGCCGAGCTCGTCGTCCTCGAGCGTGCGCACGACAAACGGCGTGTCCTCGACTGTGATCGCCGCGCGCTCGTCGCCGACTTTGAGGAAGTATGAGCCGTCGGGGTTGCGCTGGATCGATTGGCTGAACAGAGTCGCGATGCGCGGGTTGTCGATCCGCTCTTCGTCGGTGTACCAGTTGCCGTCGCGCCGGAAGGAAATCTTGCCCGACTCGACCGCGTAGAATCCGGCTTTGGGCATGGGGGTTAGGGGTGTCCTTAAATGCGCCTTATTTGCGCCTTAATTTCAGGCGCGGCTGTCCAGGATGATCGTGACCGGACCGTCGTTGACCAGCTCCAGTTCCATCGTGGCGCCGAACTCGCCTGTCTCAACCCTAACACCGCGCTCCCGGACGAGCCATATAAAGTGCTCGTACAGGCGCCGTGCGTCGTCGGGCGCGGCCGCACCCGTGAACGACGGACGCCGCCCCGCGCCGGTATCGGCCAAAAGCGTAAATTGCGAAACCGCCAGAAGCGCGCCGTTTACCGCGTCGAGCGCCAGGTTCATCTTGCCGGCACTGTCGGCGAATACGCGCATCTTAAGCGTCCGATCGGCCATGAATTGTGCATCGGCCTCACTATCTCCTGCAGCCACGCCGAGCAGAACCGCGAAGCCCGGCCCGATCTGGCCCAAGACCCTGCCGCCGCTCCTGACCTGCGCTCGGCTGACACGTTGAACAATCGCACGCACGAATGCGTCAATATCATGGCAGGACCAAAATATCGCAAGCTTATGACCCATCCAGATCGCGCTGATACGGGCCGGTTAGATCCGGTTGTTCGACCCGGTTACCCGCGTACTATAGTGTGATGCGTCGATGATTCCCGTCCTGTTTCATATCGGTCCGCTGACGGTTTACAGCTACGGCCTGATGATGGCGCTGGGCTTTCTGGCCGCCGATTGGGTGGTGACGCTCGAGTGCCGCCGCCGCTCGCTGCCGGCCGACTACGCGTCATCGATGATCGTGTGGGCGGCGATAACCGGAATCGCGGCTTCGCGCCTGCTCGATATCTTCAACAACTTCTCGAGCTACATGGCCGATCCGAAGTCGATGATCTTTTCCGGCTCCGGATTCGTCTGGTACGGCGGGATGATCGGCGGGATCCTTGCGGTCTATGTGGTCTCGCGGCGTTACAAGATACCGTTCCTGCAGACCGCCGACATGGCCGCCCCCGCGCTAGCGATCGGGCAGGCGATCGGAAGGCTCGGATGCCTGACCTCCGGCGACGGCGATTGGGGGCTGCCCTCGACTCTTCCGTGGGCGATGTCTTTTCCCAAGGCGATTGTCGGCTGGAACTCCGACACCGTCCTCAAGCTCGGTCCGGGCGGGACCTTGATCTCCGGTTATTTTCCCGGCGTGCGGGTGCATCCGACGCCGATTTACGAGACGATTCTCTACACCGGCGTGTTCCTGCTTCTATGGAGTCTGCGCAAGAAGGGGCTCACGGACGGCCGCTTGCTCTACCTGTATCTGATGCTGGCCGGCCTGGCGCGCTTCATGGTCGAGTTCCTGCGCATCAATCCGCGCGTGTTTGCGGGGCTCAGCGAGGCGCAGGTTATCGCGATCGGGATGATGATCGTCGGCGGGATCGGATGGCTGTTCTCGGGTGAAAAGCATACCGCCGCGGCGTCCAAGGAGGCCGTGCGCGCCTGACGGCGTGCGGCGCGGCTCACGCTCGTAACCTCATGCGATCATTAATTCGATGAACCGGTCGTTGCAGATAGTCGCGGTCGTCGCGGTCGCTGCCGGCGTGACGATGATCGTGGCGAGCACCCTGCGCAAGCCTGGTCCGGGTATCGGCGAGTCCGCGCGACAGGAACAGCAGGTAGTTCCCGCCGGGGACAAAGCCGCCGATTTCAAGCTCGAGCAGCTCAACGGCACCACGCTTTCGCTCGATCAACTCAAGGGCAAGGTGGTGTTCCTGAACATCTGGGCAACGTGGTGCGGCCCGTGCCGCGAGGAAATGCCTTCGATGGAAACGCTGTACGACGAGCTCAAGGGCAACAAGGACTTCGTGATGCTGGCCGTAAGCCAGGACACCAAGGGGCGTAGCGTGGTTGCGCCCTATATCGCGCAGTACGGCTATAACTTTACGATCCTGCTCGATCCGGAAAACAAGGTTGGCGAATCGTACGACGTGTCGGGCGTTCCCGAAACGTTCATAATCGACCGCAAGGGCCAGATCGTGGCGCATCATATGGGCGCGTTCGATTGGTCGCGGCCCGACGTAAAGGACGCTCTCAAAGAGTTGCTGGACGCAAAGGAAGGCTAACGAAAAATTAAGGTTGGAAGCAGGCGCCGCGCGCGAGAATGGGCCTTTTACCCCTGTGCATCGCCGCCGCCCTTCTGCTTAAATGATGAAACCCAATCCCCGCGGGTGGTGAATGTCAGTATTTAAGCGAAATCGATGGGCTATCATGGTGGCGGTCTTTTTGATCGCCTGCTTCATGGGACTCGAGGAGATCGCGGTGCGCCGCGCGCAGGCGCTGCCGAACGATACCTACCAGCAGCTCGAAACCTTCGCCAACGTTCTTGCGATCGTGCAGAAGAACTACGTCGAGCCAGTTTCAACCAAGGATCTGATCGACGGTGCGATCACCGGGATGCTGGCGTCGCTCGATCCGCATAGCGCCTACCTGACCCCCGAGCTCTATCGCGACCTCGAAGTCGAAACCCGCGGCAGCTTTGGCGGGCTGGGGATCGAAATCACGATCAAGGACGGCATGCTTACCGTCGTCGCACCGATCGAGGACACTCCGGCCTATCACGCGGGAATCAAGGCCGGCGATCAGATAATCAAAATCGACAACGACTTCACCAAAGACATGACGCTGACCGAAGCGGTCAAGCGGATGCGCGGTCCGCGCGGCAGCAAGATCAAGCTCACGATTCATCGCACCGGCGTGCCCGAAATGTTCACGGTCACGATGGCGCGCGACGTGATCAAGATCCAGTCGGTCAAATCCAAGCAATTGGAAGACGGCTACTCGTACCTGCGCATCACGACTTTCCAGGAAGCCACCGATGAAGGGGTCGAGAAAGCGGTCGATCAATTCACCAAGGACGGCCACGGCAAGATTAAAGGTTTGGTGCTCGATCTGCGCGACAATCCGGGCGGCCTGCTCAATCAGGCGGTCAAGGTTTCGGACGATTTTCTCGACGGCGGGATGATCGTCTATACGCAGGGGCGGCTCGAGAATCAGCAGCAGAAATATTTCTCGCACAAGAAAAAAGATTTTGACGACTATCCGATGGTGGTGCTGGTGAACGGCGGCAGCGCCAGCGCCAGCGAAATCGTCGCGGGAGCATTGCAGGACCAGAAACGCGCCGTAATTGTCGGCACCCAGACCTTCGGCAAAGGTTCAGTACAGACTATCCTGCCGCTCGATGATCAATCCGCCCTGCGCTTGACGACCGCGCGCTACTTCACCCCCAACGGCCGCTCGATCCAGGCCGTCGGTATCACGCCCGACGTCGATATCGAACCGCCCAAGCCGACGCTCGCCGCGCTCGAGATTCCGGGCGTGCAGATGGATGAGGATGAAGAAATCCACGAGCGCGATCTGCCGCATCATTTCAAGAACGGGCAGCTTCAGAAAAAGCCCAAGACCAGCAGCGAGGCCGAGCCGCAATCCGACCAGACTTCGCCGGCGATTGCGGGCAAGCCGGGTAAACCGGAAAAGGACGTCCAGCTCGAAAAAGCCATCGACATCCTGAAGCACTGGAATACTTTCAAGCTCCAACTGGCCAAGGGTGATATCCAGCCCGACGCGACCGCGAAAAACCAGTAGCGCGCTCGCGGCTTCGTATCGACGCACACACAGGGCCTGCTCTCAAGCAGGCCCTGTTTTTTTTGCGGCTGTCGAAAACGAGAGCGGACGTGAAGTAATGAGATGAAGCGATGAGCCTGAACTTCCTGATTATGGGAACCGACGCTCGCGTCGGCAAAAGCACCGTCGGATGCGCGGTCGGCTTTGCGTTGCGCGCGCGGGCGATGCGCGTCGGGGTCATGAAACCCTGCGAAACCGGATGCGAAGCGCGCGCGGGAATCCTCGAGCCTGCCGATGCGCGTGCTCTGGCGCTCGCGTCAGGATGCGATCTGCCGCTCGAGCTGATTTGCCCGTACCGCTATCGCTCGGCGCTCGCGCCACCTGCCGCGGCGGAGCTCGATTCGGCCGTGCCGCCGGATGTCGAGCATATCGTCGATTGTTTTCGGAAGATCGAATCCGCTAGCGACGCGGTCCTGGTTGAAGGTGGAGACGCCTTGGCGGCTCAAATCGCCTGGGGGTTTGACTATGCCGATCTGGCGGCGAAGCTCGACCTGCCGCTGGTCGTGGTGATCGCAAACGAGCCCGGATGCCTTAACGCGGCGATGTTGACGTTCAGCTATGCGCGGAGCAAACGGCTCAAGATCGCAGGATGGCTGCTGAACGACGTCGAGCCCGCGCTGTCCCCGGCATCGCTGACCAACGCCGCCTCGCTCGCGCGGATGACGGATGTCCCCAGCCTCGGCACGATGCGCCACAAGGAACCGCTCGCGAAAAGCGTGATCGAAAAGCTGCTCGCGTACGCTGCGTGACGCGGGCGGCGGCGCGCCCGCTTAATGGTGATGCTGCGCTTCGAGCCAGCGTTCGGCGTCGATCGCTGCCATGCATCCGGTGCCCGCCGCTGTCACCGCTTGCCGATAGACCCGATCCGCGACGTCGCCTGCGGCGAACACGCCTTCGATATTGGTGTAGGTGGTTCCAGGTTTGACCTTCAGATAGCCCAGGTCGTCCATCTCGAGCTGGCCCTTGAAGATGTCGGTGTTGGGCTTGTGGCCGATCGCCATGAACACCCCGTCGGTTTTGAAATTCGAGGTCTTGTTGGTCTTCACGTTCTTTAGCGTGACGGCGCTGACGCCGGTCTTGGGCTCGCCGTGAATCTCCTCGACGACTGAATCCCAAATGAATGCGATCTTGGGATTCTTGTGCGCGCGGTCCTGCATAATTTTCGACGCGCGCAGCTCTTCGCGCCGATGCACGATCGAAACCTTGGAGGCGAATCGGGTCAGGAAGGTCGCTTCCTCGACCGCCGTGTCTCCTCCTCCGACCACCACGATTTCCTTATTCTTGAAGAACGCGCCGTCGCAGGTCGCGCATGCGCTGACGCCGTAGCCCTTGAGCCG
>JBAPSR010000552.1:0-12551 GCA_049281755.1 Binataceae bacterium (SeqCode) | reverse complement strand
GCGCTACGCTGCCGGCTTTGCGCGCGCGTCTGCGTCAACGCCAACTGGTGATATCGGCCCCGGCGCGGAGGCCGGGCCACTTCGCGCGCTCGCCGGGAACCTCGCACGGCCCCGACGACGGAGAGCTCTAATGTCATTCCCGCGCGTGGCTGCTGCGCGAGGAATCGCGTTCTTGCCGCCGGCGCTCCGACACACGCTGGTGAGTGCATGAGCGCCTCGGGATTTCTCCGGGAGCCTGCCCTGAGCGACGCCGAAGGGGTCGAAATGACGGATGTGAGCCTGGCGCCTGAATATTCTAGTCTCAGCCAAACCGCCAACCGGCATTTCGAGCCGCAGGCGAGAAATCCCGGGCGGCCATGCTCCGAGTCTACGTTTCAAGCAGCGGCCTCTTCGTGCGGGCGGGGTTTTTGATCGGAAGGCGGTTTCCGGTACGCTGATGGTCCTAAGAGCAGGACCGTGAGCGGAATAGCCAAGAAAGGAACCCCGGACACCGTTGAACGTATCCGTGCGCTCGAGCGCGGCGCGGTTGAAGTCATTTCGTCGGCCGAACTCGAGGCCAAGCTCAAGCTTGGGCGGCCGCTGCGGATAAAGCTCGGGATGGATCCGACCGCGCCGGACTTGCATCTAGGGCATTCGCTGACGCTCAAGAAGCTGCGCGATTTTCAAGATGACGGCCACACCGTCATCTTCCTGGTGGGCGATTTCACCGCGATGATCGGTGACCCGACCGGCCGTTCGGAGACGCGTAAGCCGTTAAGTCGCGAAGAGATTTCAGCCAACGCCGAAACCTACCGCGCGCAAGTGTTCAAGATCCTCGATCCCGATCGCACCGAGGTCCGCTTCAACAGCGAATGGATGGGCGAGATGGGCGTCAGCCGGCTGATCCAGCTCGCAGCCAAGCAGAGCGTGGCGCGGATGCTCGAGCGAGACGATTTCGAAAATCGCCTCGAAGCCGGAGAGCCGCTGTTTCTGCATGAGCTGCTGTACCCGCTGATCCAGGCCTACGACTCGGTCGCGCTGGGCGCCGACGTCGAGATTGGCGGCACCGATCAGAAATTCAATCTGCTGGTCGGCCGCGACCTGCAGCGCTCGATGGGCCATGAGCCGCAAGTCGTGATGACGCTGCCGCTGCTCGAAGGGCTTGACGGCGTGCGCAAGATGTCCAAGTCACTGGGCAACTACGTCGGAATTTCCGAATCGGCTGACGAGATGTTCGGTAAACTGATGTCGGTGCCGGATACGCTGATGCCGCGCTACTACGAGCTTCTGACCGAGACGCCGGCTGCCGAGCTCGAGAAGATTCGCACCCATGCGATTCATCCGATGGAAGCCAAGAAGCGCCTGGCGGCGGCGATTATAACCGAATATCACGACGCCGATGCGGCGCGCGCCGCGCGCGAACATTTCGAAGCGAAATTTCAGCGCGGCGAGGTGCCGGCTAATGCTCCGGTATATCGAATCGCAAACGACATCTGGATCTGCGAGCTGATCAAGCAGGTAAAGTTCGCGTCCTCGACCAACGAAGCGCGCCGCCTGCTCGGCCAGGGCGCGGTGCGAGTGGACGGCCGCGTAATCAACGATATCAACTTCAGATTTGTTCCGGGCGAGCACAGTGTGCTCGAAGTCGGCAAGCGCCGGGTGGCGAGAATCGAATCCTGAGCCTGCGCGGACGCGCCTTGCGCGAGCGTCCTAATCCTTGCGTTCAGCCTCGGCCGCCGCGACCCCTTCGCGCAGCTTTTTCATCGTGCGGTCGAGCGCTTTCAGGTAGCCCTGCTTGGTCCACGCCTGCTTGGTCCGCATCTTGAGCCATCCGAGCTTGACCGCGTCGGGCTTGTTGCCCATCTCTCCGGTCGATACTTCGATAATCGCGCGATCTTCGGCGGTGAGCGTCGCCAGGACCTCGCGCTTCAAGTTCTGCAGAAAGCCGGCCTTAAGATCGATGTCAATTTTCATTGCCAATATAGTTGGCCGATAGGGTCGCGCGACCGGCGCCGCGAAGTTGTCTGCCGCAGGCTTATACAGCGAGGTTAGACGATGCGCGGCGTACGCTCAAGGCGTTAAGTTATTGGACGCACGCATCCAGCCGGGACCTTCCCGGAACGTGGATGCGGCAAGCAACATGGACGGCGCGCCCCCGAGGGTCCGGTGACGCGCCGTCGCGGGTGGTCTTTAGCTAATCGTCTTCTTCCTCGACCGCCTGGCGGATCGAGTTGAGGATAAACAGGTACTGCCGCGGCGAAGAAACCCGTCCGAGCAAATTAACCTGATTGAGCACCTTGAGCTCGCGCGAGGTCACGCTATTGCGCGCCAGCATCGCGCGGTC
Organism: Binataceae bacterium (SeqCode); assembly: GCA_049281755.1. Classification (GTDB taxonomy): domain Bacteria; phylum Desulfobacterota; class Binatia; order Binatales; family Binataceae; genus JBARDN01. Next base: position 10,228 of record JBAPSR010000552.1, on the reverse strand, counting down.
GGAGGCGAACCGCTTCCACGAGAGCTCGCGATGGTTCGAGGGCGCCGGCTCTCGCTCTTTGGTTACAAGAGCGCGCGCTTCCGGATGGGTCAGCAGGAAGAGTCCCTGCTTGTCGAGCCCGAGCGTGTCGGCGATCCGTGACAGGAGTGAAAGGGAAGGGCGGCGGCGCCCATTCTCCAGGTAGGCGATGTGGCTCGCCTTCACTCCCAGTTTGTGCGCGAGCTCGCGTTGAGTGAGCGAGAAGGCCTCGCGCTGCGCTTTGAGTACCTGTCCGAGTGTCTTCTTTTTCATAGGTCATACTCCGCGAGCAATGCCCACCTTAATTTAGCATAGTGGATCATTCCTGCGAGATAATTTAGTCGTTGTGGCGCTGGCCACTCTCCGCCGAAATCAATGCCGAAGTAGGCTTCGGCATGGGCGCGGACTTTTCCAAACACCTTCCCCGATAGCTTACCGGTTCGTGCGACCAGGCCCCAATCCCACGGCACCGGAAACATCCGCCGCGCGCTCTCTTCGGGATAACCCGCCAGACTGACCAGCACGTCTGCGGCCAGCTCAATTGGGTCGTCCAAGTGCCCAGCATAGTCAGCGTCGAAGAAAAAATGCACACCTTTATGATGGGCGCCAAAAAGTCTGGAAGTCAGATGATGGCCCAGCTCATGGCAGAAGGTGCTCGAGACCGCGCCGGGTTGATGAGCGGTATTAACATATATGATTGGCCGCTTGAGCATCCGGCGGCGGCGATCCACGTAAAACCCGCGCAGCGCCATACCTTCCGGTCCTACATACGGAGAGGCTTGAAAGTGGACCTGAAGGTTATCGGTCATTTTGCGCGCGGTTCGAGTGAATTGTCCTTGAGTAATGGTTCTGAGCTGCTTTTGATTCAGGGTTGGCCAAACCGTGACGGCGTTTGATACCACCTGGCGAAGATCTCTGAAGGACAGGTTTTTCCTGAGCGATCGGACGTAATCCCGGCGCGCCAACCGCGTCAGATCTTTCATCGGATTTCGCCACGCGGCGATTTTAGCGCGACCGTGTTCCGGAGTCGTCGCCAGGATCTCGGCCACCAAGCCGGAGATTAGGTCGTGTTTTTCCTTCGTCGCAGTCAAATCAAATGGCTCATTGCGTTCTTTGGCCCAGATTAGATTGACTCGCGGTCATGATGCAACCACGTGACCTTCAGCACGCCAACAGTTGCGTACACATATGGACTATGTTAACTGAACAATTGGTTAGCAAGACAAGGTTGCGTGTGGCTACTGCGAATTGTGGCCTGACACGGCGGTGGACTGGGTGATGCTAATCGGACCGGCTGAGCCGGTTGTCGCGCGGCTTCCAGGGGTGGAGGCAAAGGGGGGCCTTCACCCGCTTTTCCGTGTTGTTCAAATATATTCCATCTATTCAAATTGTCCTGCGTTGATGCCGGCAATCCGTTAGTTCCTGCTCCCTCCCAGTCGCCTTTCTCTTCGGACAAACCGGGGAATTTTCCCCGTATAGGGAGGAAGGACTGACATGGAACTACGTCTGTTGCGTACCGAAACCGAGCGACGCGTGTTTGAGGAACGGATGGATGCCGCGCGCGCCAAGCGAGGAGTGGGATTCTGTGAAAACCCCCATTCGCTGCTCGCGAGGATACATATGACATTCGGACAACTCTACGGATTGTTCGAACACGGCGACGAACCGGTCGAGCGCATGATGTCGGGCTTTCGGATGCACGACCTTGCCGCGATACCGCAGAGCTTCCCGCGCCCGGATATGACGCACCTTCCCGCGCAGTCGGTGTTCGAGTGCGGTGAGTTGTGGTCGTTCTCGAAGGGCGCAGGGATACTCGCCCGCCGCGGCGCGATGATCGTGTCGGGGTTGTTGGGAGCAAGGGCGATTTTGGTCTATCCGGTAGTGCATCCAGTGGACACGACACGGTCGTATCTCGAAACAAATTTCGTGAAGGTTGGCGAGCCGGTCTGGTTTGCATTCGGGCAAACGCTTGATGGAGGCAAGCTCTTCGTGCAGCCGATGGTGCTCGAAGGCGAGGCGCTCGAGACGCTGATGCGCAAAGTGTTTGCGCTTGGATTCGAGACCCGGGAAAACCACACCATTATCCGTTTCGAAAATCCGATCGCGCTCAAGCCCTCGCTTGATCGTCCGGCCCTCGAGTTGGCTGCTCAGGCTGCGGCGGCTCCGCCGTCCTCGAACGGACGCAGCGAGATGAATGGAAACGCGCAGGCCTGATGCGCCCGATCCTGTAGGGTCGTAAAAGAAACGGGCGCGGCAACCCTGGTGGCTGCCGCGCCCGTCGAATTCGAGCGAAGAAAAATCCGCGCCTAACCGTGATTCGGCGGCGGTATTTGCGGCTGATGGCATCCTCCGCCCGCGACGCAATTCAATCCTGCTCCAAGATACATCAGCCCCGCGCGAATCGGGTAGAATGCATAGTTGAGCGGCGTATTGATCGGATCGAACGGGGTCGGCGGCTGGTTCGACGCCTCGATCTTCGCCTTGGTCGCCTCGGCCGGCTCGATATGTTGAATACTGGCGACGCGATTGTTCGAGCCGAAGATCGCAACCTGGCCCGAATCAAGCCAGACGTAGCGCAACACCGTGGCGCCCGGATGATTCGGATCCGCGACCGAGTCCTTCAGATCGGGCTGGCCCATCGCGTCCGTCGCCTGATCCGCAGTCATCCCAGCCGCCAGCGCCGAGTTGCTCGAGATCGAGCTGGCGGAACATGACGCAGCCACGAACGCAAGCATCAGGATCAGAACTGGCGCAATGTTGCCTATGCGAAGTAACATCAATTCACTCTCCAGCCGGAAGCCTTGGAGCTAACATACCGCATATGCCGCGGCAACCACGAACCATTTCCCGCGCAAACGATGCGGCCCGTGATTCCGCTTCCGGGCGCCTTTTCGTGTACGGAAGCCTAATGGAGCCGGCCGAGCGGGTCCGTCTTTTGGGACGGGAAATCACCGCAGTGCCTGCCACTCTGGTCGGCTTCGAGCGCGGCCGGGCGCGCTATTTCTACGTTATCGGCAAGACCGCGGCGAAAGTCGAGGGCGCGATTTTGCGCGGCCTTAAGCCCCGCGACTTCGCGATCCTCGACAAATACGAAGACCTGCCGAGGCTCTATACCCGCGAGATGATCGAGGTTACGGACGCCGAGCCTCGCGCGGTGCGATGCTGGATCTATTTGCCGACTGGATGGGAGCGGGGCGGCTGACCGGCGCTCTTCAGGTGCTCAGTCGTAGGGATGAAACCATTCCTCGTACTCGCGAGCGACCTTGCGCAGCGGTATCTGCATCGGAATCTCGCGCCACGAGAACCAGGGTAAAAAAATCGCGAAGCGGCGCAAGGTGCCCGGCTTCGAGCGGTGTTCCCGCTTGATTAGGAGTTCGTAATCGGCGGCTGGCTTCGGCGGCGATGAGTCCATCGGCGTTCTCGCTCCGGCGTTTCCTATCGGCAATGCAGGTCGGAGGAGCAAGGCTCATGCCCGGCAGATAAACCGCGTCCAGACTCGTCTCGACCCAACAGCGCGTCAAGGCGGTGGCGTTATTGCAACAGATCGGGACAGTTTGCGGAAAATAACCGTTTTGGTTTTGCTACAAAGAGGAGCGATTTATGCCCGCGGCTTCACCGCGACCGACGGCTTGGACTCGCCGCGCTTGAGCCCGAACTTGTCGAGCCGGTATTGCAGCGTGCGATAGCTCATCCCCAGCATCTTGGCCGCCTTCGCAATCACCCAATCGCTCTTTTCCATCGCCTGCAGAATCAGGTCGCGCTCGAAATTTTCGAAGTTCATTCCTTCCGATGGAATATCGAATCCGTCGCTGCGCACGGGCCGCTCGCCGGATTTCGACGGCGTTTTGCGCGCCAGCACTTCCTGCGGCAGATCCCGCGGCATCACGGTTTCGCCCTCGCAAAGCAGTATCGCGCGCTCGATTGCCGATTCCAGCTGACGCACGTTGCCGGGCCACGAGTAATCGAGCAGGACTTCCATCGCCTCGCGGTCGATCTCCTTGACGCGAGACTCGGCCAGATGGCCGAACTTGGCGAGCGCGTGATTGGCGAGCAGCGGTATATCGCCGCGCCGGTCGCGCAGCGGCGGCAGGGTGATAGTCACGACGTTTATCCGGTAATAGAGGTCTTCGCGGAAGCGCGCTTCGGAGACTTCCTCGGCCAGGCTTTTGTTGGTGGCCGCGACCAAGCGGACATCGACGTGGAAGGATTCGTTGCCGCCGACGCGCCGGACTTCGCGCTCCTGCAGCACGCGCAAGATTTTTGCCTGCAAGCCTTGGGGCAGATCGGCGATCTCGTCGAGGAACAGCGTCGATTTATCCGCCGCCTCGAACAGACCCTGTTTGCGTTCCGTCGCGCCGGTGAATGCGCCGCGCTCGTGGCCAAAGAACTCGTTCTCGATCAGCGTGTCGGGAATCGCCGAGCAGTTGATTGCGACGAACTGGCGCTGCGCGCGCGGCGACAGGCGATGAATCCCGCGCGCGACCACCTCTTTTCCGGTGCCGCTTTCGCCCTGGATCAGCACGGTCGAGTTCGACGGCGCGACCTTGCGCATCATCCGGATCACTTCCTGGATCGCGGGATCCTGTCCGATAATTCCTTCGACCTCGAACTTGCCTTCGAGCTTGCGCTTGAGAAGCTGGTTTTCCTGCTGCAGGTTGGCGAGCTCGGCCGCCTTCGCGACCGTCATTACCAGGGTCTCGCGGTCGGTCGGCTTGGCCAGATAGTAGAACGCGCCGTTCTTCATCGCCTGAACCGCGCTGTCGATAGTTCCGTGCGCGGTCAGCACGACGACCTGCGCCGATGGATAGGCGACGTGCACCTTGGCGAGCAGCTCGTCGCCCGACATTCCGGGCATCATCAGGTCGGTCAGCACGACGTCAAAGCGCGACAGCCCGAGCAGCTCCATCGCGCGCTTGCCGACGGCGGCTTCCTCGACCGCAAAGCCTTCCTCGCGCAGCGTCTCGGCGGTTATCTGGCGTTCAAGGTCGTTGTCTTCAACGACCAGTACGGAAGCCTGGCTCATTGCTGGATGCCTACCCCGGTCTGCGGAAAGGTGAAAGTGACGATAGTGCCGGGTCCGGGATGATTCGGACCGATCACGATTGTCCCGCCATGTTTTTCGACTATCGCTTTGGACAGGAACAGACCAAGTCCTATCCCCTCGCGTTTGGTGGTGAAGAACGGCTCGAAGACATGGACGGCCGCGTCGGGCTCGATTCCAGCGCCGGTGTCGATAAAGGTCAGGACCAGGTGATCGTCTTCGCGCGCGAAATTGATCTTGAGCGTGCCGCCTTCGGGCATCGCCTGCACGCCGTTGGCGACCACGTTCATGAAACAGGTGCGCAGCTTTTCCGCGTCGACGTTCAGGATCGTCGGCACGCCGTCGGCGTTTTCGATCACCTCGATATCCTGGCTCTTCATTTTCGATTCCGAGATCGCGAGCACGCCCTCGACCAGAGATTTCACGTCGGTGGGCGCGGGATGAATCTCGATCGGGCGTCCGTAGTGTAGAAAGCTTTGCACCAGTTCGGTCAGGCGCCGAACCTCGTCCTTCATCAGCATCACCTGGCGCACGAAATTCTCTGAATCCTGGGTCAGCATCCGCGCGTAGCGCGTGCGCATCTGATCCAGCGCAAGGCTGATGAAGTTGAGCGGATTCTTGATCTCGTGGGCGAGTCCTCCAGCCAACTGCCCCAGCGCGGTGAAGCGCTCGAGGCGGTTGAGCTCCTGCTCGCGTTCGCGCGCATGGCGCAGTTGCGCGACCATCTCATTGAAACTGCGGGTGAGAAGTCCAATCTCGTCGCGGCGGTGCGCCTCGGGCACCGGTTCGAGGCCGCGCGCGGCGATATTTTGCGCCGCATCGGCGACCGCGTGAATCGGTTTGACGTAGCGATCGGCCAGGATATAGGCGAACACCAGGCCGAGCGCGAAAATTCCGAACGCGACATAAAGCTGATGCAGCCGGGTTGCGGCCAGAGGCTGCGCGAAGTCGCCGAAGTTCGCCACCACCTGCACGTAGCCGAGCAAGTGATCCTCGACTTCGACTGGAATCAGATAGACCGTGGTGGCTTTTGATTCCGGCCCGAGCTTGGTTGCCGGGATCGTCAGAATCTCGCTGCCTTGTTTGAGTTGCTCGGCGACCACCTTGTCGGCTGAACGCGGAACCAGCTCGGCGCCGATCAGGCGCGGATTCGAGCTGTTGATGATCAGGTTGCGCGACGAGGCGATCGAAACCTCCAGTCCGTTCGAGTGCAGGCTGTTTACATAATTCGGCAGGCGATCGCGATCGGTGTTGCCGACGGAGGTCAATTCCTGAACGCTGATTTGAATGGCGCTGGCGAGATCCTTGACCCGTTGCTGGGTGGTCTCGATTATCGCGGCCTGGGTGCCGAGACTGAACCAGACCTCCGCACCGAGGGTCAGCGCGAGCAGCACGACCATCAGGAGGATCAGTTTCGCCTTGAGGTTAAGGACCGGTATCGTCATTGGAGTTTAGCTTAAGAGTTTAACTTGTAACTTGGCAGATTAACCTTGGCCGATTAGCCTGCGCCTGCGACCCGCGGTTGCAGTTTCAGGTCCCGCTGGCGCTGGACTTCCGGAGCACCAGTAGCCGGGTTCCGTAGACTGCCAGCGAGAGCACCACGACCACCCAGATAACGCGTTCGAAGCCGCCCACGTAATGGATCGCCACTTCGAGCTGTCCGCCGAACAGGTAGCCGATCGAGACGACAATCGGAACCGAGATCACCGCGCCCAGAAGATCGTAGACAAAAAACCGCGCCGGAGTAACTCCGAACGATCCCGCGCTCAGATAGATCAGCGCGCGTAATCCAGCCAGGAACCTCGCGTAGAAGATCGCGCGATGACCGTGGCGATTCATGAAATCGCGGATCCGATCGATCTGGACCTGCGTGCCCGGACGATTGATCCCGAAATACCGCACCAACCCGGTGCCGAAATGACGTCCGAGGAAAAACAGCGAGTTGTCGCCCGCGACCACCCCCACCAGCGACACCGCCAGAGTCATCGGGTAATGCGTAATTCCGCGATGCACCAGAAAGCCGCCCGCCAGCAGCGCAATGTCTTCGGGCAGCGGCAATCCAAGTCCGCACAGCATCAGAACCACGAACAACCCCGCGTAGGTGAAGTGCTCGATGTAGGCGGATACCAGGGCTAACAAGCTTCAGTCCCCGTTTGCGTAGCGCGCTCGGAGTGAGTCCCGAATCTGTTCGACCGGCATCCCCTGGCCCGCGAGCTGCTCGGCCTCAATTGCTTCTCCAGTGCAGATCGCGCAGGTGCTGCCGTGCTTGTCGCGGAAGCAATCGAGCAGGTTCTTGTGTCCCTCGGTCCGGTCGCAGCCGCAGTAACAATGCATCTGCGCGAGCAGGGCGGGATCGTCCCGGGCGACCTGGTAAGCCTTTTTGACATCGCCCTGGAACAGTTGCGGGTCGAGCGTCATCCGCAGCTTCGCCGCAGGGTCAGTGTTGCCCGCGCTGCTTGCGGCCTGTCCGATAGCTTGCGCGGACGGTTCCGGCGTCTGGCCAAAAAACGCATACGCGGCCGCCGCCATAAACAATAGTGCCAGGACGACTGCGACGATTCCTTTGGTGCTGTTCGGCATCAAGCAACTCTTCTATCTGATTATAGCATTTCGATCATCTGGAGGCTCTGTCGGGTAAAGGCGTACAGGGCGGCCGGGCGATGCGGCCCGCGGCGTGTCTGTTTGAGCCGCCGCAAGAGGCCCATCGCGAGAATCCGGCGGCGGAAGTTGCGCCGATCGATCGGACGATCGAGGATCCGCGAGTAGAGCTCTTCGAACTCGGCGAAAGTGAATATGCGCGGCAGCAGCGCATACGCGATATTGCTGTATTCGAGCTTCGACCGCAGCCGCCTGAACGCATACGCCGCCATCAAGGAATGATCGTACGCGAGCGGCGGCAGCGCGCCCACCTCGAACCATCCGCGCTCGCCGTATTTGGATGACGGGCCCGTGACCGCGCCGGCGTCGGGGATGAGCGCCATGTAGGCGGCCGAGACGACGTGCGAATGCGGATCGCGCGAGGGATCGCCGAAGGTGAAAAGCTGCTCCAGGTATGCGTCGCCGAGCCCGGTCGAGGCGCGCAGCTCGCGCCGGGCGGCGTCATCGAGCAGTTCGCCGATCCGGACCAGGCCTCCGGGGAACGCCCACTTGCCGCGCGCCGGTCCGCGCCGCAGCCGCACCAGGTAGGTTTTGAGCTTGCGTTCCTGGATCGCGAACAAAACCGTATCGACCGCGACCTTCGGCCGTGCGACGCGACGCTCGCGGCGGGCGAGGTCGGCGCTCGAGATTGCCGACGCGACGCTCAGGCGCTCAGCTCCAGCATCCGCTCGAGCGCGCGCTTTGCGCCCTCGCGCACCTCGTCGCTGAGCGTGATCTCGTAACGCAGATGGGTCAGAGAATCGAGCGTGCCCTCGAGCGTGATCATCTTCATGAAGCGGCATAGCTTGCACGCCTTGTAGAAGCGCTTGTCGGGAATCTCCATCAGCAGGCGGTCGGAAAGTCCGCACTCGGTGACCACCAGGAATTTCTCGGCGTCGCTCGAGCGTGCGTAATCGACCATCGCGCTGGTCGAGAGGACCGCATCCGCCAGCGCAAGCACGTCTTTGCGGCACTCCGGATGCGCCAGCACCTTGATTCCGGGAATCGAATTCTTGACCCGGCTCACTTCTTCCGGAGTGATCTGATGATGCACGTAGCAGTTGCCGTCCCACGAGATGACGCGTTTCTTCGTATTGCCTTGCACGTAGTTGGCGAGGTTCTGATCGGGAACGAACAGGATATTTTCCGAATCGATTCGCTCGACAATCTTGACCGCGTTGGCCGAGGTGCAGCACGCGTCGGACAGCGCCTTTACGTCGGCGGTGCAGTTCACGTACGAGACCACTTTCAGGTCGGGGTAGATTGCCTGCAGCTCGGCTTTGCGCTCGGCCAGCGCCTCGGCGGTAACGGCGTCGGCCAGAGAGCATCCGGCGCGGAGATCGGGGAGCAGAACCTTGCGCGTCGGATTGAAGACCTTTGCGGTTTCGGCCATGAAATGGACTCCGCAAAAGACAATCACGTCGGCGTCTTGAACGTCGCGCGCCTTGCGCGCGAGCTCGAGCGAGTCGCCGATAAAATCCGCGACCTCGAAAATCTCCGGCCGCTGGTAGTTGTGCGCCAGGATCACGGCGCGGCGCTCGCGCTTGAGCCTGGCAATTTCGGCGATAGTACCGGCCAGGCGGGTACAGGTTTCGGGGCTGTAGCTGTCATCGCCCAGGGCGGCGAGCTTGGCGAACAGCGCGTCGGCGGAGATCGCCGTGGCGCTCTGTGTGATTTCTTCTGATAGGTTCACGACCGATCCTCGTTTTACTTTGCGTCAATTTGACACTTACTCTATTGCGGTATGATCTCCCGCGCAAGGGCGGATGAGCCTGAGTCGTGGTTCAATTTGAGCAGTAACGGCGCTGGACTGAGGTGTCATTCACGCGCGTGCGGCAGCCACGCGCGGGAATGACAAAAGAGAATACGCGGCAACAGCGGCGCATGGCGGTGGCAGAATGATCCCGAACTTAAGGGTGAGAAACTCAATCGCGGGGGATGCGAACCCAGAGCGGCGCGCCTTCGATTAGCGCGGCGGCGTTCGAGCCGTTGGCAACGCGCGCGCGCAGCTCGATTCCCGCATTCAGCGTCAGCACGATTGCGCCGCCGTCATTTTCGACCGCGACGATCCGCGCCGCGATTGCTTCGCCGTCAACCGTGACGCCCGATGCGTCGCTGATCTCGACGTCCTCCGCCATGAGCGTCGGCGCGCCGGACCCGGCCGGATCGACCGCGAGCGTCATGCCGCGGGCCGACAGAGCGAGCTTGATTTCACCGGGGTCGGGAGGACTCGAATCAGCGGCCACGCTCGCAGTTTTCAGAAACCGCGCGATCATCGCCGACGCGGGCTTTGCGAAAACTTCTCGGGGCGCGCCGGATTGCATCACCACCCCGTCGATCAGGATCGCGACCCGGTCGCCGAGCGTAACTGCCTCGGAAAAATTGTGGGTTACGTGAATCGTGGTGGTGCCGAGCTCGCGATGGGTCGCGCGCAGCCGTTCGCGCAGCGCATAGCGCGAGTTTGGGTCGAGCGCGGCCATCGGCTCGTCGAGCAGGAGCAGAACCGGATTGGTCGCGAGCGCGCGCGCAATC
>JBAPSR010000551.1:0-6475 GCA_049281755.1 Binataceae bacterium (SeqCode) | reverse complement strand
GCGATGCTCCCCGAGCTCCTGCGCGCCGGGAGTTTCCAGCTCGGGCCCGGCGCCGCCAAGCCGGGTGGCAAGATCGGATCGCGAAAGCCATCCGACCGCGCGAATCAGCGTGAGCAGAATCGCCGATCCGGCAGGCTCGGCGCGCACCTCGGCCTCGTAGATGCCGCGGCTGAGCAGCGCGGCCGAGAACTCCGCCGACTCGACCGCCGTCAACGTGCGATGCGGCCCGGTCGGATAAACGTCCTCGATGCCGCCCGCTTCCGAGGGTGCGAGCGGGCGCCGCAAAATTCCGAAGCTCGTATCGTGGACCGATTCCACCGCGGCGACCGGCGTGCTCAGAGCGGCGCGGATACGATGGTCGCGCGAGCGGTTGTTGACGCGCGCGTCGAAATCGATTCGATCAAGCCCGGCGTGAAGCGTCGCGTGCAATTCGATTTCGAGCGGTTCGTGCCGGCCCTCGCGCGCGGCGCGGCCCCGAGCCAGCGCAGCGGGAATCGCGTACTCGAGTGCCAGCGTGATTCGCTTGCGGGACGGACCGTCTTCGACGACGCGCGCGGAAATCTTCGCCGGCGCGGTGATCGCCGCGGCGCCCGGGACCGGGTCGAAGTTGTACTCATCGCCGCGGTCGCCGTCGTCCTCGAAATGCAGCGCGAGCCGCCGGCCGGCGCGTAGATCTTCGATTTCGATTCCGTTGGACGCAGGGCTCAAGCGATAGAATTCGTTTTCGATCGCGCCGTGCGGCGCCGCGCGCTCCGGCGCGATTGATGAAGCCCCGCGCTCCAGGCGATAGAACGTGAAACCGGCCTGGGCCAGGTTGTCGGCCACGAACGCGATCGCGCATCGCGCAACATTGGTCGCGCGAATCCGGATCGTCGCGTCGTCGGGAATCTGAGTGCGAATCGCGTGGCGAAATTCCTCGAGGTCAAGCTCGCTGATCGCCGCGCGGCTCATCGTCAGCGCAAGCTCGACGCGGCCCGCGCCCACTTGTCTGAGTTCGTATCCGTTGACGGTTCGGCCCATCAGCGTCGGATGAACCAGCGCCGCCACCATCGGCTTGAACTCCGCGGCGCGCAACTCCATCTCGAACGCGCGCGCGGCGCGGACCACTTCGACCGCGATCGGAATCGGGGCGCCGTCCGGTCCGCGCACTACATAATTCGCCGCAGGATCGGAAAGCTCGAGCTCGCCCGTGACCAGCGCACGGCGCGCGAAGCTCGGGTTGAACACCGCTATCGCGGCGTTTGGCGCACCGTCGCCGCGCTCAAGAATCTCAGCCGCGGCGGCGCGCACCACGTTCTCCGCGATTATCGCGGCCTGATCGAACCGGTAGCGCATGTCGGTATGCACCTGATCGACCGAGCATCCGCAGATCGAGTCATGCGGATGATTTTGCAGCTCGAGGCGCCAGGCGAGTTCGAGAAATTCTCGATGGTTCGAATTCTCGCCGATCGCGGACGCGAGCGCCGCGAGCGGATCTGCCAGCCGCTCGAGCGCGTAGCAGTTGGCGAAGTCGCGCTGCTTGATCCACGTGCGCGCCGACGTGACTCCGGGAAGCAGATGCGCGCGCAAGGGTGAACGCAACTCGCCATGGTGATGCGGCAGGGCGCTCAGCGCGGGCGCGTCCGCGCGGTTGACGAAGCCCTCGAGCGGACCGAGCTCGAAGCTTAAGTCGGAGGTCTCGCGCGCTTCACGAATCCGCGCAGCCAGGCGCGGGTCCGGTTCGGTATGGTCGGTGCCGGTCATCACCAGGATCGGCCCGCCGTCCGCAAACGCGCGCTCGCGCGCGACGATCTGATTTGCGCGGACCAGGAAACTCTCGACTGACTCGAGCGGAAAATTTGCGCCGTTCGAGTAGCCAAACGGCAGGTACACGGTGCTGATCGCCGAGCCGTCGAGCGCCTCCCAGGTGAAGCGGTTCGCGGCGACGTCGCCGCCGACTCCGCGCCAGAGCACGGCGGTGCGAAATCCGAACCCCGCGAGGATCTGCGGAAACTGCGCGATATGTCCGAACTGATCGGGGATGTAGCCGACGTCGAGCGGACGGCCGAAGCGGCGCGCGGTCTCGATTCCGATTTCGAGGTTACGGATGAGCGATTCGCCGCTCACCAGGAAGCTGTCCGCCAGCACGTACCAGGGACCGACCTGGATTTTGCCCGCGCGGATAAGCGCGCGCAGCCGCGGCGCCATCGCGGGCCGAACCTCAAGGTAGTCGTCGAGCACGATCGTCTGTCCGTCGAAGTGAAAGAACGGAATCTCGCCGCTCTCGACCCGCGGGATCATCCGATCCGCCATCGCGACCAACCGCGCGCGCATCTGCTGGAACGGCTGATACCACTCCCGATCCCAATGGGTATGAACGACGAAGTAAAGTTGGTCCATCGAAATATTATTCGCGCTGCGCTCGCTCAGGCCGGGCGGCGCGGAATCAGCACGCGTCGGCGCAGGATCATGACCTGTTCGCCGTTCTGGTTGCGCCCGCGCGTTTCGACATAGACGATTCCGCGGTCGGCTTTGCTCCGCGAGGGTGTGGTTTCGAGCACCGTGGTTTCGGCGTAAAGCGTGTCGCCGGCGAAAGTGGGCGCGCTATGCCGCGCCGATTCGTACTCGAGATTCGCGATCGCGTTCTCGCTGATGTCCTTGACGCTCATTCCGACCACGGTCGAGAGCACCAGCAGTCCGTTGACGAGGCATCGCCCGTGCTGCGATTTTGCCGCGTACGCCGCGTCGAAATGGATCGGATTGGTGTTCATCGTCATCAGGGTGAACCAGGTGTTGTCGAACTCGGTGATGGTGCGGCCTGGCCAGTGCTTGAAAAGCTGGCCCGGGGAGAAATCGTCGAAGTAATGCGGCATCGTGGTGCGCGCTCTTGATCGCGCGCGTTATCGCCGGATTATCTCAGGCGCCCGACAGTTGCAATCTCGGCGCGGCGCGCGCTTGAGGCGCGGCGGCTATGTGGTAGGCTCCGGGCTTCGATGGCTGTGCGAAAGCTAAACGTGTTGCTGGTCGCCAATCGGGGTGAGATTGCGCTCCGGATCACCCGCACCGCGCGCGCGATGGGGCTCAGAACCGTCGCGGTTTATTCCGAGCCCGACGCGAACAGCGCTCACGTCGCGGCGGCCGACGATGCGCACCTGATCGGTCCGGCGGAAGCCGCCAAGAGTTATCTGAATATCGCGGCGATAATCGATGCTGCGCGCCAAACCGGCGCCGACGCGATTCATCCCGGCTACGGATTTCTTTCCGAGCGCCCGGATTTCGCGCGTGCCGTCGATGACGCTGGGATTATTTTCGTCGGACCGCGCGCGGCCGTGATGGCGCAGCTGGGCGACAAAGTTGCCGCGCGCAAGCTCGCGACCGCCTCGGGCGTGCCTGTAGTTCCGGGAATCGAAACCGCAGAGCCCGCCGCGGCGCGCGCGTTCGCCGCGCTCGAGGGCTATCCGATCCTGGTCAAGGCGGCGGCCGGCGGGGGCGGACGCGGGATGCGCGTGGTGGAAGGGGAGGCGGGACTGGATGCCGCGCTCGAGGCGGCGGCGCGCGAGGCGCTTTCCGCCTTCGGCGACGGACGCGTGTTCATAGAAAAATATCTCGCGCGCCCGCGCCACGTCGAAGTCCAGTTTCTCGGCGACGAGCACGGAACCATCGTCACGATGGGCGAGCGGGATTGCTCGATCCAGCGCCGGCATCAGAAGGTCGTCGAGGAATCTCCGGCGCCCGGCCTTGGCGTGGCGACGCGCGACGCGATGCTCGCGGCGGCGACGCGCCTTGCGCAGGCAGCGGGATATACCAATGCGGGCACCGCGGAGTTCCTGGTCGAAGACGGCAAATTTTATTTCCTCGAAGTGAACGCGCGTCTGCAAGTCGAGCATCCGATTACCGAGATTCGTTTCGGATGCGATCTGGTTGCCGAGCAGATCAAGATCGCGCGCGGCGAAAAAATCGCCGTGCCCGGCGCGCCGCGCGGCCACGCGATCGAATGCCGCATCAATGCAGAGGATGCCGCCGCGGGTTTTCGTCCCGCCACCGGAACCGTGCTCGAGCTGCGCCTCCCGGCGGGTCCGGGCGTCCGCTTCGATACCCATCTTGCGCGCGGGACTACGGTCGGCGCGTTTTACGACGGCCTGCTCGGCAAGCTCATCACCCATGGCGCCGATCGCGAACAGGCGCGCTCGCGGATGCTCGGCGCGCTCGACGAGCTTGCGATTTTGGGCGTGACCAATACAGCGGGCTTCCTGCGCGACGTGATTGCGAGCGAGGCATTCGCCCGCGCGGATCTATCGACGCGATTTATCGGGGAACATTTTCCGCTCTGGCCGAGCGAGGATCGCGCCATGACCGACGCCGCGCTGATCGCGGCGGCTCTCACCTCGGCGGGCGCTCTGGGAGCGAGCCCGGGCGATGTCACTGGAACGGCAAGCGCTTCAGTTGCGGCAGCCGGCCGCTCGCCATGGACGGCGCTGCGCGGCTTCGAGCTCTGGAGACGCTCGTGAAACTCAAAAGCGGCGCGAGAGAGCATGAGGTCGAGATTATCTCGCGTGAAGGACGCGCAATTCGCGCGCGGATCGACGGGAGCGAAGTAGCGGCCGCGATCGACGAGTCTGGCGACGCAAGCGCGATGCTGTCGATCGGCGAGCGGCGGTTTCGGCTCCTTGGCGCGCGGCGCAAAGACGCAATCCTGGTCGCGGTCGGACCGCGCACTTTCGATTTCGTTCCCGCCGAATCCGGCTCACGCCGCGCGCGCGGCGGACTGGCGGCGTCGGAAGTGACGGCGCCGATGCCCGGCAAGGTATTGAAGGTGCTGGTCAAGGACGGAGACCGGGTGTCTGCGGGACAGCCGCTGGTCGTGATCGAAGCGATGAAAATGGAAACCGCGCTTGCGGCCGAGAGCGACGCGATGGTCAAGCGGGTGCGGGTCGCGCCGGGCGACAATATCGATCACGGCGCGGTGCTGGTCGAGCTCAGTCCTGTTCCGCCTTCATCAGCGAATCAATCCGGCCGCGAAGCCCGCTGACCCACTGTTCGAAGTCGCCATCGCGCTCGACCACGATTTCGAGCTTGCCGTCTTTCATGATCGAAACGCGGCCGGGATGCTCCGGGCGCAGCGGGATGACAACCGCCTCGCGCGAGATGTTCATCGCGTCCAGGGTTTCGAAAATCCGCTCGATTTCCTTAAGGGTGACGGCTTTCAGCATAATTTAATTTTCCGGCGGCTCGCGATGCTCTTTACATATGGTGACGGCGCCGTAAGCTCAACAACAGCGGCTGCGAAAGCATCTTCGGAGGACAAAGGAAGTGTTTGGCACGATTAAGAAAGTGGTCAAGGACAAGGGGTTTGGATTTATCGAGCCCGACGACGGCGGCGACGAAGTATTTTTCCATCGCTCGCGGCTGTCGCCCAAAGTTTATTTCGAGGATCTGCGCGAGGGCGCGGAGGTGCAGTTCGAGGTTCGTCCCGGCGAGAAGGGCCGGCAAGCGTTCAACCTGCGCCTGCGCTGAAGAAAGCCCCGGCACTAGCGCGTCCACGCGAACCAGCGCTTGAACAGCCTCGCCGCAAACGGTGTGAGCCGCGTGCGCGCGTACTGATTCGCGACCTTCCGAATCGCCTCGGCTTGAGTCGGATAGGGATGAATCACCTCGCCGAGTTTGCCGAGTCCCACACCGGCCGCCATCGCAAGCGTGATTTCGGAAATCATTTCGCCCGCGTGCGCGGCGACGATAGTTGCGCCGAGGATACGATCGGTTCCCGCAGCGACGTGGACCTTTACGAAGCCATGGGTCTGGCCCTCCAGGATCGCGCGATCGACCTCGGCCATCGGCTGCGTAAAGGTGGTAATTTCGATTCCGCGTTTGCGTGCCTCTTCCTCGCCAAGGCCGACGTGCGCAATTTCCGGATCGGTATAGGTGCACCACGGGATCGTGAGCGCACTTACCCGCTGGCGGCCGCGGAACAGCGCGTTGCGCAGAACGATTCGCGCGTGCGCGTCAGACAGGTGCGTGAACTTGAGCGCAGACGCGCAGTCTCCGGCCGCGTAGATGCGCGGATTGCTCGTGCGCAGGTAGTCATCGACATGGATTCCGCCGACGCGATCGTACGCGACTCGGGCGGCTTCGAGCCCCAGGCCTTCGACGGCTGCAGCGCGGCCGGCACCGACGATAATTTCGTCAACCGCGATTTCCGACTGCGCGCGGCCGCTTTCGATGCGTAGAATCTTGTCGTCGCCGCGGCGCTCGACCCGCAGGATCGTGCAGCCGTCCGCAATCGCAACCCCGTCGCGTCTAAGCGCGGCTTCGACGGCTTCGGCCGCGTCGCGATCTTCGCGGGCCAGCACGTGCGGCAAGACTTCCAGCAGCGTGACCTCGGCGCCGAGACGCCGTAGCGACTGCGCGAGCTCGCACCCGATCGGGCCGCCGCCGATTATCGCCAGGCGCGCCGGCAACTCGGTCATCGAGAAGACGGTCTCGTTGGTCAGGTAACCGG
>JBAPSR010000550.1:0-5208 GCA_049281755.1 Binataceae bacterium (SeqCode) | reverse complement strand
CGATCCAGGCCCCCGGCCGGAAACGTCACTCCGACGGTCGATTGAAAATCGAAATCGCCGAAGCCCTTGCCGAACGCGAGGGTCGGCGTGAACAGCCCGTGGCCGTTGCCGTTGACGTTTGATCCGGTCGGAACGCTGAAGCCCATGAACGCGGTCACGATATAGTTGCCGTGCTCCTCGTCGGCCGAGATTAGGCGCAGCTTCACCAGGAACGGCCAATCGGCAAAACCGTCAGTGTTGCGCGGCATGTTGCGTTTGAGGAACCCGGGGACGCCGATGATGGTCTCGATATTTTCCTGCGGGATCAGTTCCAGGCCTTTGCTGCCGCCGAAATTGTCGGTCGCAAGTCCGTTGCGCGCGGACTGGAAAAATTGATCGTAGCGATACTCTTGCTCGAGGCGCGGAGTTACCGTCACCAGCGGTGTGATCCAGTGGGGCTGGTCGGCCTGGGTCCGCGAGACCATGTTGAGCCAGCTGTTGACAAAGCCCGTCAGTGCGCCGCTGAATCCCGGTTCCACTGGCTCTTCGGGTGGAGGAGGCGCGGGCGGAGCCGCGAGGCTCGGGATGACGTAGCGAAGCACGCCGCCGACTCCCGGGTTGGGTGGAGGCTGCAGTGGGGCGGCCGGCGAAGCTGCCGCGGAGGGCGCCGCGGATTGCGCGCTGGCAGGCGCGGCGAATGCGGTGGAGACTATCGATGCGGCGAGCATCGCGAGTAGAAGAAATCGCGTCGGTATTTTCATTGCGGTGGTGTTATGCCAGCATTATGGCGAAAAGGCAAGAATCATGGCGCACATTCATGACCAAATCCGGCGCGCCCGCGCCGCGCTAGGAATCAGCCAGAGCGAACTTTCGCGCCGCGCGGGTATCTCGCGACAGGCGCTCGGCGCGATCGAGACCGGCCAGTATCAGCCCGGCGTCAGCGTCGCGATCGCGCTTGCGCACGAGCTCGGCGCGACCGTCGAGGCGCTGTTCGGCGCCGACTCTTCCGACCTGATCGCGGTATCGGTTCCCGCATCAACTAAGCTTGCGGCCGGCTCGCACGTGGCGCTTGCTCGCGTGGGCGGCCGCGTGGTCGCCGTGCCGGCAGCCGCGGTACAGCATCATCTTATGGCGGCGGATGGAATCGTGAGCGGGGTGAACGGCCGCAGCGCGTCGGTCGCGGCGTACGTATCGGCGGCTGAAATCGATGCGACGTTGATCGTCGCCGGATGCGATCCCGCGGTCTCGCTGCTGGCCGATTGGGTCGCGCGGCGCCATGCTCCGGTTCGGATCGTCGCGCTCGCGCGCGGGAGCATCGGCGCGCTCGACGCGCTTCTCGATGGACGCGCGCATGTTGCGGGAGTCCATCTGCGCGACACCAGGAGCGGCGAGTACAACCTGGGTCCGGTGCGCCGCGCGCTGGGGCATCGGCACGCCGCGATCATTCGATTTGCGAGCTGGGAATTAGGTTTAGCGACCGCGCCGGGAAATCCGCTCGGGATTCGCGGCTATGAAGATCTCAGACGGACTCGCCTGAGGCTCGTCAATCGCGAGCGGGGTGCGGGCGCGCGAATTGCCTTGGACGACGCGATTGCCGCGCTCAAGCTGAAGGCGGCGGCGATAACTGGCTACGATCGTGAGGTCGGGGGACATCTCGAAGTGGCGCTCGCAATCGCGGCGGGGCAGGGCGATCTCGGTGTTACGATTCGCGTCGCGGCGCAGGCCTACGGCCTCGGCTTCGTGCCGCTTCGCGAGGAGCGCTACGACCTTGCGGTGCCCGCGGCCGAGATGTCGTCGATTCCGGTGCGCGCGATGCTCGAGGCGATGAACTCGTCACGCTTCGCAAGCGAGGTCGCGGGCCTATGCGGCTACGACACCCACGAGATGGGCGCAGTCGCCGCGGATCTTTGAGACGCCTCTAATCAACCACGGCAATATTCACCGGCGGACGCAGCTCGGCGCAAACCGCGAGCGCCTGGTGGATGTCGTTTCCTAGAAAGCTCTCGAACAATGCGTCGTCGGGCGGCGTTGCGCGTTGCAGCGCCGGAAAAGTCGTCTGGCGAAATCCGTACTCGAACCGCGGCGCCCACTTGCGCGTGCCGAGCCGCGCAGTGGTCGAGCAGTTGTCCACCATGAACGCGATCCCCTTGTAGTGCATGTAGGGATTGAGCGAATCGACCGCCTCGATAATTGATTCGTTGGCGATCTCTGAATATGGATGCCCTTTTTCCTTCAGCAGATCGACCTGCGCCATCATCGTGGCGACGTAGATGCCGGCGGTGACAGGTTCGAGCGGAATCTGGTAGCGCTTGCGATTCGCGCGCACCTCGACTCCGACCTGCCACATCTCGCTGCCGTCGATCTTGGTCATCGGGAAGCGTTTCAGCCGCTGGTTGGCGGCGACCACGCTGCGAATCTCGTTTCCCGACGAGACTTCGTCGTAGATCTCGAGCAGGACTTCAAACGCCGGCCGGTAGGCCGCCGTGTAGGCGCGCCTGAATGCCTGCTTTCCGGCGGTGTCGAGCGATTCATACACCGCGAGCATCCCGCGCTCGGAAATCGTCGACGAGATCGGGCCGGTGACCGCCTCCGCGGAATTTACGAATGCCTGCTCCGGCGAAAGTCCCTGTCCGCGGAACCAATAGTAAAGGCTCTCGACGATTCCGTGGACCGCGCCAAGCAGGATTCCGCGTTCGCCGAAGATGTCCGACTTGAATTCCGACTCAAGCGTAGTCTGGAACGTGCACGGAGATCCGATCGCGACCGCCCACGCGAGTGCGTAGTCGGTAGCGCGTCCGTTGATGTCTTGCTCGATCGCAAAGCTGGCGTTGATTCCCGCGCCGTCGATCTCGCGGCCCTGTTCATACAGCCGCCGCACCGACGGTCCCATCCCCTTCGGGCACACGGCGATCACGTTGATGTTTTCCGGAAATGTTTGTCCGATATTTTTCAGATGGCCGAGCAGGAACCCGTGCGACAAGCCGAGCGTCGCGCCGGGCCTGATCGATTTGAAAATCTCCCGGTAGCTCTCGGCCTGTGCTCCGTCGGCGATCAGCAGCAGAACCAGGTCCGATTCCGCGATCACCTGATGCATCTCGCCGAGTGTGCCGTCGGCGCGGCTGAAGCCCACGCTCTCTGCCGACGCGATCGAGGTCGAACCCGCTCGAAGCCCGACTTTCACCCGGATGCCGGTGCCGGCCAGCGAGTCGCGCAGATTGCGCGCCTGCGCGGGTCCTTGCGAGGACCATCCGATCACACCGATTTGCTTGATTCCCTCGAAAGCCTTGGGCAGCAGGCTGAACAGGTGCCGTTTGCCGCGCACGATATATTCGTCGCGGCCGGCGAGAGAGATTTTCTCTTTGCTGAAGATGTCGGTGTTGAATTGCATGGCTCTCCGTTGCATTCAGGCGCTACGCGCCGGTCTCGAGCATCGAATCCAGAAACTCCGCGCTGCGCAGTTTGCGATCGAGAATCGAGTTGATGAAGCGCGCGAGCGCCGCCGTGCCGTCGCTGCCCGCAGGCGTCGCTCCGCGCGCTGCGGCGAGCGGTGATCCAGCCAGACGCGCAAGCGCGGCTGCCGTTTCCGGGCGCAGCTTGATCGCGCCCTCGGCGAGACTGGGGCGGCATCGCGGACACACGACGCCGCCGCGTCCGACAACGAAATACATCGCGCCGGCTTCCGCGCCCGGCTCGTCGCCGCAGATCCGGCAGCGCTCGAAATCGAGACCGAAGCCGGCCCATCCTAGAATCTGCAACTCGAACGCCTGCCTGAGTGCCGCGTCGGCCGATGCGGGCGAGAGCGCCGCCAGCGCGTCGGTGAGAATCCTGTAGGCCTGCGCGGCTTCGCCTTCGGGCGCGGTCAGCGCGTCGCTCAGTTCGAGCATGTAAGTGCCGAGCGCGATCCGTCCGAGGTCTTCGTCGATTGGATATTGCGCCAGCTCCGCAGCCTCGGCGCGAGTGATGAAAACGAGCTGCCCATGGGGCCGACGGCGAAAATGCAGCATCACGTGCGAGAACGGCTCGAGCTTGCGCTCGAACCGGTGGCGCGAGGCCTTCGCGCCCTTCGCGATTCCCGCGAGCTTGCCCTGATCGCGAGTCAGCAGCGTGACGATTCGGTCGGACTCGGCGTAGTCGCGCGCGCGCAGGACGATCGCGGGCGTGGTTTCCTCTGCCGGCATGGCGCGGATCAGGCGTCCAGCGAGCGCCGCAGCATCGCCTGCTGAATCTCGCGGACTTCTGAGCGCATCGCGTCGGCGCCGGCGATCGTGCGCCCGTCTTCGGCGGCTTCGCGCAGCAGGTTATCGAACTTCACCAGGATATTCGCGAGCTTGGCGTGCGCCTCGACGATCGCGCGCTGGCGCAGCTCTTCGCTGTCCCATCGGCGCTCGGCGTACTCGCGCAGCTCCTGGCTCTGGATCAGCAGCTCGCGCGCTTCTTCCTCGAATCCGCGCACGATCCGGCGCAGCGTCTCGGTCACCTTGGGCCGCTCTTCGGGGTCCTTCCACAGAACATGCTCGAGGAACATCAGGTCGTCTTCGGTCACCGCGGTGCGCGAAAGCAAAATCGCATGCGCGCGCATCACGGCGAGCGAATTCTTCCAGCGCCGATCCGAGACGATGATCTGCTCATGGGCGAGCGCGCGGCGAAGCTCGGCGAGCGCGCGCAGGATCGCGCCGGGAATCGTCACCTCGCGCACCGCCGCGCCAAGCTCGTTCAATTCCGCGAAGCTGAGCCGCGTGCGCCCGACGGGAGCAGAGCCTTCGAGCATTTTGAGGAAGCGAAATTCTTCGACGATATAGTCGGCCATGAAGCGCAGCATGAAGCGGTCGTAAAGGGCGGTCAGCTCTTCTTCGTCAGGCAATTCGTTCGACGCACCGAACATCGTGACCAGCGGCACGCTGATCCGCTCGCGGCCGTTGTGAAAGATGCGCTCGTTCACGACCGTCAGCAGCGCGTTCAATATCGACGAATTTGCTTTGAAGATTTCGTCCAGAAACGCAATATGCGCCTCGGGCAGCTTATGCGTGGTGACGCGGCGATAGTCGTCGTTCTCGAGCCCGCGCAGGCTGACCGCGCCGAAGATTTCTTCAGGCGTGCTGAAGCGGGTGAGCAGCCATTGGAAATAGTTCGCGCCCTCGATTCGGGTGCACAGCTCCTCGGCCAGCATCGACTTGGCAGTCCCGGGAGGACCGATCAGCAGCACGTGGCTATGCGAGAGCAGCGCGACCA
>JBAPSR010000549.1:0-5725 GCA_049281755.1 Binataceae bacterium (SeqCode) | reverse complement strand
CGCGCGACGAGCCCGGCGCGACGCTCGTGCGCATCCGGCCCGAGACCGGCCGCACCCATCAGATCCGCGTGCATCTAGCGTCGATCGGCCATCCCTGTCTGGGCGATACTCTCTATGGCGGCGCACCGAAGCGCGGCGTGTCGAGCGCGGACGCGGCTTCATTCGCGCGTCACGCGCTGCATGCGTTAGCGCTGCGAATCGCACATCCGCGCTCGCGCGCTGAGCTCGAATTTGTCGCGCCGCCGCCCGATGATTTCGCGCAGTATCTCGCCGTGCGCGGCATTTCATCCGACTCACCGACACTGCGTCGATGGATTCAAATCGAATGATCACCGTTGACACGGGCGCATCGGGCGGTTAGCGTCTATGGTGAGCTTCCGCACCAAGGACGCTGTGGCGGGGTGGAGGAGAAGATACCTCTCGCTACCGGGCGGCCCGAGTTCTCGAACTTTCCGCTTCTCTGTTCTGATTCCTGGCCGCTTGGAGCAAGTGAACTACCTAAGGTATTCCGCTGGGCGGAAAACCTTCCGGACTAAGTACCTAAACCTGCGTGGCCGCATCGGCGGGCGCGGAAATCCAGCATAAATAGTGAGGCAGTTTTGCGGGGAAGGCACATGGCTAAGGGTCGAGGCGCAGCGCGCGAAGGTCAGAATCATCTCGAAGACGTTTCCGCGCCTCCGCGCCAGGTTCAACCGCATCACACCGAACCGCTCATCGTGATGACCGATGAGGGAGTGCTTAATCTCAAAGCGCTCAAGAGTTCGAAAATCACCGAGCTTGCCTCGATGGCGCGCGACTTCAACGTCGAAGGCGCGACCAACATGCGCAAGCAAGAGATGATCTTTTCGATTCTGCAGGCGCAAGCCGCCAAGAACGGATCGATCCTCGGCGAAGGCGTGCTCGAAATTCTGCCCGACGGCTTCGGCTTCCTGCGCGCGCCCGATTACAACTATCTGCCGGGCCCCGACGATATCTACATCTCGCCGAGCCAGATCCGGAAATTCAATCTGCGCACCGGCGACACGGTCTCGGGCCTGATTCGTCCGCCCAAAGAGGGCGAGCGCTATTTCGCGCTGCTCAAGGTCGAATCGATAAATTTCGAGGATCCGGAAAAAGCGCGCGACAAGATCCTGTTCGACAACCTGACCCCGCTCTACCCGCAGGAGCGCATCAAGCTCGAATACGATCACGAGGACCTGACCACCCGCATCATCGACTTGGTCGCGCCGATTGGCAAAGGGCAGCGCGGACTCATTGTAGCGGCGCCGTTCACCGGCAAGACGATGATGCTGCAAGCGATCGCAAAGGCGATCGCGCATAACCATCCGGAGATCGTGCTGATCGTGCTGCTGGTCGACGAGCGGCCCGAAGAAGTCACCGACATGCTGCGCTCGGTTCAGGGCGAGGTCGTCAGCTCGACCTTTGACGAGCCGCCGACGCGCCACGTCCAGGTGGCCGAGATGGTCATCGAAAAGGCGCGCCGCCTGGTCGAGCACGGACGCGACGTCGTGATCCTGCTCGATTCGATCACGCGGCTTGCGCGCGCTTACAACACCGTCGTTCCGCCTTCGGGCAAGATTCTTTCCGGCGGCGTCGACTCCAACGCGCTGCACAAACCCAAGAAATTTTTCGGCGCCGCCCGCAACACCGAAGACGGCGGCAGCCTGACGATCATCGCAACCGCGCTGGTCGATACCGGCAGCAGGATGGACGAAGTAATCTTCGAAGAGTTCAAGGGCACCGGCAATCAGCAGGTAGCGCTCGACCGCCGCCTGTTAGAGAAGCGCGTCTTCCCGACCATCGACATCCAGCGCTCGACCACGCGCAAAGAAGAGCTGCTGCTCCAGCGCACGACCCTCAACCGCATCTGGATCCTGCGCAAGCTGCTCTCGCAGTTGAACGCGGTAGAAGCCATGGAATTCCTAATCGACAAGATGCAAGGCACCAAGACCAACGACGAATTCCTCGAATCAATGAACGCATAGCGGACGGTAACCCTTTCCGCCGGTCACGCTCCGCAGCCGCAATGGCTGATCATGCCTAATGACGCTAAGAGTCCATCAGGCACTACAGAATTGTGCTGCAGTTTCTGTGGCAAAAAACCCGAACAGATTCGCCGCATGGTCGTAGGGCCCGACGGCGTTTTCATTTGCGACGAATGCGCGATTTTGAGCGTCGACATTATTTCTTCGCAGAGCCTGAATCTAAGGGTCGCCTATTTTAGTTTTGTGCTTGTTGCCAAGCTGCTCTATCCATTGTCATGGCTTGCAGATCAGGTTCGCATCGCGAAGAGACCGAGGAAACCTACGGATCAGCGCTGAGGGCTGGTGGGTGAGTTTGAGAATTGACCTGGCCTTGAGTGTCATTCCCGCGCGTCGCTGCCGCGCGAGGAATCCCGTGCTCGGCCCCTAGCCTTTACACTACCTGCGGGTGATTGCATGAGCGCCTCGGGATTTCTCCCTTCGGTCGAAATGACGAATGTAGGTTTGGCGCATGAGAATCGTGGCCCGGCCTGACCCTCAACCGTCATTCCGAGCCCTGGGCGAGGAATCCCGAGGCGTCCATGCTCCGAGTCCGCGCCTCATGCAGTGCCATCCCGTCCGGGATTCCTCGCGCGGCAGCCACGCGCGGGAATGACAACCGTAAACGCGCGGAACAGTAGAACACAGATGGCGTGCCATGGAGGACCGTCTGTCAGGCAAACTCACCCGCCATCCGCTGACGCGTTCCTTTGACCCACGGGCAGCAATCTATAATACTGGACGATTGCTCCAACATAGGGGCACGGCCCGTAACTTTTGCGAGGTTTAAGAATAACGCTATGACCGAGATCAGCATGAAGCAGCTCCTGGAGGCCGGGGTCCATTTCGGCCATCAGACCAGCCGCTGGAATCCGAAGATGAAACCGTACATCTTCGGCGCCCGCAACGGGATTTACATCATCGATCTGCAGCAGACCGTCCGCATGTTTCGCGCGACCTTCGATTTCGCGCGCGACCTCGCCGCCCAAGGCGGCACGATGCTGTTTGTCGGCACCAAGAAGCAGGCCCAGGATATCGTCAAGGAAGAAGCCGAACGCTGCGGAATGTTCTACGTCAACAACCGCTGGCTCGGCGGGATGCTGACCAACTTCCAGACCATCCGCGCCTCGATCGATCGCCTCAAGAAGCTCGAAGAGATTCTCTCCGACCCCGAGATGGCGCGCGCTCTGACCAAAAAGGAAATGAGCGACAACGGCCGCGAGCACGTCAAGCTGATGTCCGTGCTCGGCGGGATCAAAAACATGCGCAAGCTCCCGGACGCGCTCTGGGTCATCGATACCAAGAAAGAAGATATCGCGGTGGCCGAGGCCAAGCGGCTCGGAATTCCGGTCGCGGCAGTGGTCGATACCAATTGCGACCCCGACCTGATCTCGTATCGGATTCCCGGCAACGACGACGCGATTCGCGCAATCAAGCTGTTCACCGCCGCCGTCGCCGACGCGATCCTCGAAGGCAAGCAGCTCGCCGAGGAGCGCCAGAAAGGCCAGCAGGACGACTCCGCGGATCGGGATAGCGGACCCGCGCCGGAATCGCCCAGCGCAGTTTAACGCACGAAGAAAACTTAAGCGGGACAACCGCTCGCGCCCGATTCGAACGCGGATCGGTCCCGAGCGCCAGCCCGCGAACTTAAATCCGCGGTGCCAGCTCAAATGGAAGTCAAACCCTCAACTGTAAAGGAACTCCGCGACAAGACCGGCGCGGGCGTGATGGATTGCAAAAAGGCCTTGGCCGAGGCCAATGGCGACCTCGAAAAAGCCACCGCATGGCTGCATGAGAATGGAATCATGCAAGCGGCCAAGCGCGCTGGACGCAAAGCTTCCGAAGGCTCGGTCGGCAGCTATATCCACGCCGGCGGCAAGCTCGGCGTGCTGGTCGAAGTGAATTGCGAGAGCGATTTCGTCGCCAAGACCGAAGACTTCCAGACCCTGGTCAAGGAAATCGCGATGCAGGTGGCGGCGGCCAATCCGCGGGTCGTGCGGCGCGAGGATCTGCCGCCCGAAATCGCGGAGCAGGAGCGCCAGATCTACGCGCAGCAGGCGCAGGCTTCGGGCAAGCCGGAAGCCGTGATCGTAAAGATCGTCGAAGGCAAGATGGAGAAGTTTTTAAAGGACGTCTGCTTGCTCGAGCAGCCTTACATGCGCGACTCGAACCGCACCATCAACGACCTGGTGCTCGAGTTCGGCGCCAAGCTCAAGGAAAAGATCGACGTGCGCCGCTTCGTGCGCTTTCAGCTCGGCGAAAACACCGAGGCCAAAACGGACTGATTAACGATCGCGCTCGAGTAGAGAACCGCCGGCAGCCAAAGCCCAGGAGTAACGATGGCGATGGACGAGGTTGACAGATCCGCGGGCAAAAAGCCGCACTTCAATCGCGTTCTGCTCAAGCTCTCCGGGCAGGCGCTCGCCCACGACAACCAGAGCGGCATCGACCTTGACGTGCTCGCGCAGTTCGCGCTCGAGGTCAAGGAAATCGCCGCGCTCCAGATCCAGCTCGCGATCGTGATCGGCGCCGGCAACTTTATCCGCGGCTCCGACTACGAGGCGCGCGGGATGGATCGCTCGACCGCCGACCAGATGGGCATGCTCGGCACCGTGATCAACGCCCTGGCCCTGCAAAACGCGCTCGAGCATGCGGGCGTCAGCACGCGAGTGCTCTCCGCGGTCGCGATGCAGGCCGTGGCCGAGCCGTATATCCTGCGCCGCGCGGTGCGCCATCTGGAAAAGGGCCGGGTCGTGATTTTTGCCGCCGGAACCGGAAATCCGTATTTCACCACCGACACCGCCGCCAGCCTGCGCGCGCTGGAAATCGGCGCTCAGGTGATCCTTAAGGCCAGCCACACCGTTGACGGCGTGTACGACCGCGATCCGGTGCGCGAGCCTGGCGCCAAACGCTTTGACCGCTTGACCTATCTCGACGTGCTGCAGAAGAACCTCAAGGTGATGGACTCGACCGCCATCTCGATGTGCATGGACAATCATCTGCCGATAGTCGTTTTCAATTTGCGCAAACCGGGTAATATAAGAAGGGCCGTGATGGGTGAACCGATCGGCACCTGGGTGGAATCCGCGTCATGACCGGCGAAGTCATCGATCTTGCGCACAAGGAGATGGAGAAGTCCGTCGAGGCCTTCCGCCATGAACTCTCGCGCGTGCGCACCGGACGCGCGTCAACCGCGCTGGTCGAAAACCTGCAAGTGAATTACTACGGCGCCAAAACTCCGATGCGCCAGTTGGCCGGACTCGCCGCGCCCGAGCCGCGCCTGATCGTGATCACGCCCTACGACAAGGGCGCGATGCACGATATCGAAAAGGCGATCCAGACTTCCGACCTGGGCCTCAACCCGATGAACGACGGCAAGGTGATTCGGATCCCGCTGCCGGAGCTGACCGAAGATCGGCGCAAGGACCTGGTGAAGCACGTGCGTAAAGTAGCCGAGGAATTCCGCGTCGGCGTGCGCAACCATCGCCGCGACGCCAACGACATGCTGAAGGAACTGCATAAGGACAAGCAGATCGCCGACGACGATCTGCGCACCGCCGAGACCAGGGTCCAGACCTTCACCACCGAGTTCATCGAGAAGATCGATAAAGTGCTGCAAGCCAAGGAAGCCGAGATCATGGAGGTCTGAACCGAGCCGGACCTGCTGTTCGAGCTGTTCGCTCGAACTCTGCGCTCGCATATTC
>JBAPSR010000548.1:0-2388 GCA_049281755.1 Binataceae bacterium (SeqCode) | reverse complement strand
AGCAATTCGGGGCCTGGCACCTCGTCGAAGCCTTACCAGACCTTGCAGGAAGGTGTTGACGCGGCGCAGCCGGGCGACACGGTGTGCGCGACCGGCACGTTCACGACGGGCGTTACCTTCAACAATTCTGGAACCGCGAATGGATGGATTACGCTGGCGGCTCCGACCGCGCTGGGCGCCACGATCAGCATGAGCGGCTCAAGCGCGATAGGCGTGAATCTCAACGGGCACTCCTACATCGCGGTCGAAAACTTGGAGGTGACTGGCGGGGGGTGGGGAATCGTGACATCGGGTGGTGGTGCGCACTGGAAACTAACCGGCAACGAAGTCACCGACGCCAGCGCCAGCGGAATCCAGCTCAACGGCGGCGACTACATCGATATCGAGAACAACATTATCTCCGGAAACGCCGCGACCTGGTCTGGCTCGGGCTCGGGAATCTCGGTGTACGAGCCAACGCAGGCGGATAGCGCGCCCGGCTACCACATCACGATCGCCAACAACTACTCATACTCCAACCTGAATCCGCAGGGCGGGACCGACGGCAATGGGATCATAATCGACAGCGGCATCGTTAGCGATTACAGTGCACTGGTATTGGTGGAAAACAACGTCGGCTACGCGAACACCGGGGCCTGCGTCAAAGTGACCAATTCGACCGCAGTCACGATTCTCAACAACACCTGCTGGGACGACTACGCCACGACGACCAATACGTTCACCTGGCGCGGCGAAGTCTCGTTGGAGAATTCCAACGCAGTCATCGTGGCCAACAACGTCCTGGTTGCGGCTCCGAGCCTGAACAGCTCGAACACCGCGATTCTCGACGGTGGCGGCTCTGGCAATACGTTTGCGAATAACTTGACCTTCGACGGCACCGTCGGGGATTCCTCGACTTCGCTCCAGAGCACGGGCGACACGGTCTCGGCGGAGCTAACGGGAAAGAATCCGATGCTGATAAATCCGGCGATCAGTTTCATGCTGCAGTCGGCGAGCCCGGCGATCGGCGCGGGCACGACTTCCTACGGTGTGCCGTCAACCGACATCATGGGAACGGTGCGTCCTGCAAGTCCGGTCGATCTCGGCGCATTCCAGCATTAAGTTTTCTCGCACTCTAATTCGCCGGATTGAAGATTGAACCATCTCCGGATCCGGCACTTCTTACCGGGTCGCTAGCCTCCAAATTGGCGAAAGCTGTTCGAAAGTCTCGCCAATCAGGCCGCTTCTTCGCTCTGGCACGTGCGATGCTCCTGTTTACGTACCGACCTCGTGGAGGTGTTACGATGCGGTCCTCATTAACTGCCAAACGTGTTCTCATCGCGGCCGCTGGTCTATTCGCGATTGCCGCGTTATCGCTTCCCGTCACTGCGTTCGCTCAAGGCCTGAATAACCCCGAGTCGCTGCAGGCATATGCGTCGAACCTGAATACTCATCATTTCGCTTATGGTTCAGACGCGCCGCAGGCGCCTGCGCCGCAGTCGGCGAGTATCCAGACGCGCGCGCAGCGATTGCTCAAGGGTGAAGACGGTCCCCTGATGTACTGCGACAAGGACGGATATCGATGCGATCCGAATCCCGCGTATTACGGCGACTCGGCGTACCAATATCAGCCGTATCCTTATTACTATTACGCGGACGGGTTCACGAATTACTCATTCCCGAACGTCCCCCTGATGGGCGGATTCTAAGTCTCTAGCGATCACGATCAGATCCGATAGCCTCCTCGATCTTGCGCGCCGCCCTGCGGTAACATCGCGCACGCTCGAGGAGGTTCGCTTATGGCCGATGGAATGCCTCCGCTCATTCCACGCGAGGTGCTGCTCGGCAACCCGAAGCGATGGAAGCCGACGATCTCGCCGGACGGTACTTGTCTCGCCTACCTCGCGCCGGACGAGCGCGACGCGCTCCAAATCTGGGTGCGTACGCTCGGCAGGGAGGACGATCGATGTGTCAGCGCCGAACGCCGCTCCATCTGGAACCACGAATGGGCTTGGGACTCGGAGACGATCGTCTACCGGCAAGACACCGATGGCGACGAGAACTACCACACCAGCGCCATCGAGCTTGCGACCGGCAACGTGCGCGACCTTACACCGTGGCGCGGCGTGCGCTGCCATTACACGATGGCCAGCCCGGAACGTCCTGGCGAGATTCTCGCTGTCCTCAACGTCCGCAACCGCAAGCTGATGGACGTATGGCGAATCGATCTGCGCACCGGAGC
This sequence comes from Binataceae bacterium (SeqCode), assembly GCA_049281755.1. Classification (GTDB taxonomy): domain Bacteria; phylum Desulfobacterota; class Binatia; order Binatales; family Binataceae; genus JBARDN01. The sequence goes on along the minus strand of JBAPSR010000548.1, from coordinate 167 downwards.
GGCGATGCTTGAAGTTGAGAATCCAGGCGATGTCGCGTCGTGGATTTCGGACCGCAACCTTTTTGTTCGTGGCGCAAACGCATATACGCCCGACGGCGGATTTGAGGTGCGTGTGCGAGCGGACGCAAACGCGCCGTGGCGGACGTTGTTGAGGAGCTCGCCGGAGG
>JBAPSR010000547.1:0-11386 GCA_049281755.1 Binataceae bacterium (SeqCode) | reverse complement strand
AGATTATCTAGTAGTCACAACCACTTTGTATTTCCGACCGAATAAAAACCACGGAGCAAAGCCACCGTTAGAACATCTTTACAATTCGCAAAAACTCCAAAACCAGATGAAACCAAATTTCCAATCGCCTCGGCGGATCACTTCAGCCCGCGATCTCGGGACGCTGCTCTTCGGCGACGATCCATCCCGCCACGAAGGCGCAGATCGGAACCAGGTAGGTGGGCAGCACGTTTTTGAACAGCGAGGCGTACTCGCGTCCGACCAGCACGATCAGCATCGCGGTCGCGATCACGAAAAATCCGACGCGCGCATACGTGATGAGGTCCGCCTCGCGCACGATACGCGCAACGCTGAGCGCGCCGAAGAAATACAGCGGGAACAGGAGAACGATCTCATGATGCCACGCGATTGGAGCGAGCAGCAGCCCGAGCGCGAGCCACAGGCTGAAATAGATCCCGTCGAGCGCACGCGCGCGCGCGGCTACGGTCTCGAGCGCTGCCGCGATCACCAATACGACGCTAACCGCGGCGGTCGGCGCGAATGCCGTCCACCACGAAGGAGTCCCGATGATCGCTTCCAGCCCCCAGACCAGGTTGAAGATAGAAACCCGGTCCCGCCAGAATCCTCTAGCCAGGATCTCGCGGGAGTGAGGCAACCCATAGACGACGAAGCCGTGCCAATTCCCGAAACCGCTCGCGAGGATTCCCGCCGCGAAGAAGATTGCCGTCCAAATCAGGAGCCGCCATTTCCCGCATACCAGGTAGTAGCCGAGCAGGATGCCGGGATAGAGCTTGAGCAAAATCGCGATCGCCAGGAGCAACGCGCTGCCGATATCACGGTTCGCCCGCGCGAGCGTCCACGACCCGACCATCAGCAGGAGCAGCAGCGGCGCGAGCTGGCCGAAGAACAGCACCTGGTCCGAGGTTCGAGAGAGAACCCCGATCGAGGCGAGGATAACGATCGCGCTGGCCGAAACGATTCCCGCGCTTCTCGCAATCAGGATGATCGCGGCGATGAGGCAGACGACCTGGAAGATCTGCCATCCGAGATGCACCGGCGGCGCGCCAAATCGCGTGAGCGGTGCGAAGGTGGCGACGAAAAACGGCGTATAATTACAATGCGACTGCGCCCACCACTCGATTCCGCTTCGATACTGCTGACCCCATTTGAAATAGGCGACAAAGTCGTAGAGCGCGTAGCGCGCCGAAAATCGCCGCAGGATTTCAACCGTATGAAGAACCGCGACGGCAGCGACAATCGCCGCGGCAACCGCAAAAGCGATCACAAGAAGATCGGCGTGCCGGCGGCCAAGTTGAGGCGCCCCTGCCCGCTCTACAACATCTGGTCTCACAGCGAGCGATCACACCACACCAGCCCTCGACTCACCAGACGAGCGGAACAACGATTCAAGACGTTTTCTGAATCCCAAAAGAGCGATAGAATGGGAGGCGCGAAAGGCCGTGATGACCACTGAGAGAATCGAAATCGATGCGCGCAAGATGATGGGCAAACCGATCATCAAGGGCACGCGGATCACTGTCGAATTGCTCCTGCGCAAGCTCGCTGAGGGAGCGACTGAAGCCGACCTGTTCGACGCCTATCCGCGTCTGACCCGCGAGGATATCCGCGCCGCAATTGCATACGCAGCCGATACGATTGCTCACGAAGAGATAATCCTGCTACCAACGCCTCGCACCGGATCCAAGGCATGACCGGTGCGCTTCGTCGCAGATGAAGGCTGCGATTTTGCTCTAGTGCGATCGCTGCGCGCCGCTTCGCACGACGTAATCGCAGCGGTCGAGACGTCTCCGAGCGTGGACGACGAAGTTATACTTAAGATGGCTCGTGACGAAGGTAGGATTCTGCTGACCGAGGACAAGGATTTTGGAGAACTCGTTTATGCCGCCGGGCAGAAGAGCTGCGGCGTCATACTGATAAGGTTTCCTGCGAGCGCTCGCGGTCCAATGGCTGAGGCCGTGGTCGAGGCGGTTAATCGGCTCGGCGCGTCCCTCACCTCGCAGTTCGCGGTGATCCAACCCGGCCGGATTCGAATCGGGCGCAGACCCAGATCATGATTCAGCCGCTTCGGGCTCTCTCTTTGCGCCGCAATTTCCTGGTGATCCCAGCGGGAGTCGAACCCGCGTTCCCGACGTGAGAGGCCGGTGTCCTAACCACTAGACGATGGGACCGTCCGTCGATTCGCGCGCCCCCATCGTGAAGATGGGAGGTTGGCTGAGGAGGAAGGATTCGAACCTTCAATCCCCTGATCCAGAGTCAGGTGCCTTGCCAGTTTGGCCACTCCTCAGCGCTGTAGAGAAATATACCCAACCACTCGCTCCCGCGCCACCCGCGCATGCGGTCACCGCTTTGGACTGTCCCTCTCTCAAGTCCTGGAGAAGGACCTTTCAAGAGCAGCGGATTAGCGGCCGCCTGAGGCTGAGGTGCGCAGCGTCTCGGCGTGGCGGTTGCACAGGGCGTCGCAACGGCTCAGCAAGCCAACGTCGGCGCAGTGATGCTCGATCATGAAGCCCAACTCGCCCAAGTCGTGGACCAGTAGCCGCAGGCATCGTTCGTATTCGTCGGGCGCCTGCACCGCCTTGAGCAACTCGGCGACCAGATCCTCGAGCTCGGTCTCTTCGACTTCCAGCGCCATCGCGAGCGCGCGCTGAATCTTGAGTCCGGGACCGGCCTCGCGATGAAACCGATCGAGCATCGCGCGCAGCTTCAGGATAGTCGAGTCTTCGAGCGAGATCGGGCTCGGCCCGTCGAGCAGACCCTCGATTTCGAGCACGGTCGATACCAGGTCGAGCGCGCCGACGTGGCGGGCCTCGTCGCGCGCCATCCCGAACCAGAAATCGCGCAGCTTGGCATCGTCGGCAAAGATTTTCGCCATCAGCGCATACAAAGACATGCTCTGTTTTTCGAGCGCGATCGTGGTCTCGAGCGCTTCGCGTGTGGTCGGCATCGGCGTTGCGATAATATCGTGCGCCGCGGCGGGGCGTAAAGCACGCAGACGCGGCCACTTGCGCGGCCGCGCCTGCGATTTGCAACTTCCTTTCGCGCTCGGCTACTTGGCCAGCTCGGTCGCGCGCGTCTCCCTGATGACGGTCACCCGGATCTGCCCGGGATAAGTCATGTCGGTTTCGATCTTGCGCGCCACGTCGCGCGCGAGCATCACCGTGTCTTCGTCGGTAATCTGATTGGGCTCGACGATCACTCGCATCTCGCGGCCGGCCTGCACCGCAAAGCATTTCTCGACGCCCTTGAACGACTTGGCGATCTTCTCGAGATCCTCGAGCCGCTTGACGTAGCTTTCGAGCACTTCGCGCCGCGCGCCCGGACGCGCTCCCGACAACGCATCGGCCGCATCGACCAGAGGCGCCAGAATCGTCTCGGCCTTCACTTCCTCGTGATGCGCCGCGATCGCGTTGACGATCTTGGCCGACTCGCCGTACTTGCGCGCGAGCTCGCCGCCGATAAGCGCATGCGAGCCTTCGACCTCGTGCGTGAGCGCCTTGCCGATATCGTGCAGCAGCGCTGCGCGGCGCGCCTGCTTTTCATTGAGGCCCAGCTCCGCGGCCATCGCACCGCAGATAAACGCCGCCTCGATCGAATGCATCAGCACGTTCTGCGCGTATGAGTACCGGTACTTGAGCATCCCGAGCAGCTTGACCAGCTCAGGATGAATCCCATGCACGCCGACTTCGATAATCGCGCGCTGCCCGGCTTCGCGGATCGATTCTTCGACATCCTGCTCGGCCTTGCGCACGACTTCCTCGATTCGTCCCGGATGGATCCTGCCGTCGGAGATGAGCTTCTCCAGCGCGACCCGCGCGATCTCGCGCCGGATCGGATTGTGGCACGAGATGACCACCGCCTCGGGCGTATCGTCGATAATTATATCGACGCCAGTGGCGGCCTCGATTGCGCGGATGTTGCGCCCCTCGCGCCCGATGATGCGGCCCTTCATTTCGTCGGAGGGCAGCGCAATCACCGACACGGTGCGCTCGGCGACGAACTCGCCCGCCAGGCGCTCGATCGCGATCGACACGATTCGCTTGGCGCGGCGGTCGGCTTCTTCACGCGCCTCTTCCTCGACCACGCGAATATGCTTGGCCGATTCGGTGCGCGCCTGCCCAAGCATCTCGTCCATTAGAGTGCGCTTGGCTTCTTCGCGCGTGAGCCCGGCCACCGCTTCGAGCTTGGTGCGGGCCTCGTCGATCAGCGCCTGATGCTGCGCGAGCTTCTCATCGACGAGCGCTTGATTTTGCGTTTCCTTGTCGGTGATATTTTTCTCGCGGGTGCGGATTCCCTGGTCGCGCCGATTGAGGTCGGCTTCGCGGCGCTCGAACGCCTCTTGCCGTTTCTCAAACGCTTCTTCGCGCGACTCGTGCTTGGATTCCGCCGCCTGCAACTCGCGCCTGCGGTCGCGAACCTCGCGCTCCGCATCGGCACGCGCACCGACGAGGAGATCCTTGGCCTTTACTTCGGCCTCTTTGACGATCAGTTCGCTTCGGGTTTGAGCCTCCCTGGCTATCTCTTTGCTAATTTCTTCGGCCTGAGCGCGCGCGGCTTCATGATCGACGGCATCAGTGCGCCGCCGCATCATTCCCCACACAAAGAAGACCGCGCCACCAACAACGAATCCCAGGATTGCGGTTATGAGAGCCACCCTGGTGTACCTCCTTGGCCCGCCGTATCGCGCGGATGTACTTGCGCATCCGCGGCGCGATAAACGGCAGACTCGGTGACGATCAAGTTGAGCCGCCGATCGAACGAATCTTCAGGAATCCGATCGAGCAGCTGAAACGAATAGGCAAGACCAACCGTGATCGCTTCCGCGCAGAACTCCGCGAGGAAACGATCATAATGGCCTTGGCCGCGTCCCAGCCGCTGGCCCATCACTGCGAACGCGACGCCGGGAACGCACACCAGAGCGCCGTCGAGATCGCTGGACGAAGCAGGAGGCGCGTCCGCCGGCGGTTCGAGAATTCCGAATGCACCCGGCGCGAGCGTCCCGATGGCGGTCACGCGCGCAGCCTCGTAGCGCAGGCGGGCACGGTCGTAGCGCGGAAGCATCACGGTTTTCCGCGATGCGAGCGCGTCTGTCAGGATCGATTCGGTCGAGACTTCGTTGTCCGTGGAGGCGTAGAGGAGAACCGTATGCGCGCGCCGGTAGAAATCCGCGGCGAGCAGCCGCCGCGCGATTTCCTGCGAACGCGCGCGTGCGCACTCGGATCCAATTGCGGCGCGGCAGTCCGTAAGGATCGCGCGCAGGTATTTCTTTTCGTCCGCCACGGAGCCTCGCCATGGCGGGAGCGGGATTAACTACTCAACCACTGAACGCATCGGCGCCGTATCGTGGATGGCGCCAGGTCTTCCCCGGGCGGCGCGCCCATCAGCGCGCCACGATGCCTACCGCATCTATTCGCCACGGTCTTCACAAAACCTCTCACGGGCCCAAAAAAATTTGGTCTCGCGTTGTGGTTAGTTGCTATCAAACCGACTTCCCCGCCCCCGTACCGTAAACTTCGGGAAATCCATTAAATGGGCCTACGCGCCGGCTACGGCTATGCCTGGGTGCCGTCAATTGCTGCGCTCAGCCTCTTGTTCATCGCCTCGATACGCTCGACCAATGCCTGATGCTCAAGGCGCAGGCGTTCGAGCTCGTCGGCGAAGTTAAGCGCGGCCAGGATCGCAAGATGAATCGAGCTCACTGCTTGCGTTCCGCCGCCACGAATCTCCTTGATCTTGGCGTCAACCGCGTGGGCCAGGTCTTGCACGTAATTATCGCCGCCATCGCTGGCGACAGTCAGGGCCTGGCCCATTATTTCGACGTTGACGCCTTTCATATCGCGGCCAATTACGTGATTAGCCGAGTTCTATCCCGTCGAACCGCGACAGGATTTTTTCGATCCTGGTGCGCACCTCGGTCCGCTCGGTTTCGTGCAGCTTGCGCTCCTGCTCGAACTGGCGCGCCTGCGCATGGGCCTCGGCAAGCCGCTTTTCGCTTTCGGCCAGCTTCTGCGCGAGCGCATCATTCTCGCGGCGCAACTGCTGGAGCCGGTTTACCGAGGATTGAATCCGCTCGTCTAGCTGCTTTAGAACGTCAATCGGGGTCGCCATAATGACAAAACTTCTACCTTTAGTTTAATTTTCGATAAACCAGCCTGTCAAGCCGCATAAGAACCGCTTGCACTGACGCCCTCGGCGTCGCTGCCCTCGAACAGCGCCTCGACAAATTCGTGCGCATCGAACTCCCGCAGATCCTCGATCCCTTCGCCCAGGCCGACGAACCTGACCGGCACGCCGAGCCGGTCCGCGATCGCGACGATCACGCCGCCCTTGGCGGTGCTGTCGAGTTTCGCCAGCACCACGCCGGTCAAAGGCACCGCATCACCAAAAATCCGCGCCTGGCTGAGCGCGTTCTGGCCGGTGTTCGCGTCGAGCACCAACCACGTCTCGTGCGGCGCGCCAGGGAGCTCGCGCGCGATCACCCGCGCGATCTTCTTGAGCTCCTCCATCAGGTTAACTTTGGTCTGCAATCGTCCCGCGGTGTCGATTATCACCGCGCCGGCCTTGCGCGCGAGCCCGGCCCTGACCGCGTCAAAGGCGACCGCGGCGGGATCGCTGCCCGGCTGATGCTTGATCATCGAGGCGCCGACGCGGTCGCACCAGACCTCGAGTTGCTCGATCGCCGCGGCGCGAAAAGTATCCGCCGCCGCAACGACCACTGCGCCGCGCTCTACGCGCATCCGCGCCGCGAGCTTGGCAACAGTCGTGGTCTTGCCGACGCCGTTAACGCCCACCAGCATGATCACGATCGGGCCTTCCACCGGCGCGGCCGGCGCGCGGTCGGCGCTGGCGAGCATCGCGGAGATCTCCGCCTTTAGCGCGTCGCGAATCACGTCGGGACGATTATCGTTGCCCAGGCGCACGCGCACCGCGCCAGCAAGTTTCATCGAGGCCTCAACGCCGACATCGGCGGCGATCAGAGCTTCTTCAAGGCCTTCGTAAATCTCGTCGGCTTTCTTTGCACCGGTTATTGCGGCGCGGATTCGGGCGAGAAAATTCTCGCGCGTCTTGCGCAGCCCCATCCCGATTCGCACCGGCGCTCGCACGCCGTCCGCGGACGCAGCCGCAATCTCGTCCGCGGCGACCGGCAGCGCCGCTGACGGTCCACGAGGCGCGGCAGGCGGCGGCTGCCGCAGATCGTCGTTTGGAGGCGTTTGAGGAGGAATTTCCGGAGGTGCGGACTCCGGAGGAACCAGCGTGCTCGGCCGCGCCTTGCGCAGGCTCCATTGGATGAGCACGCCGACGAAGGTGATGCCGATCCCTACAACTATCGCGATGAAAATGATTATGAGGGTGTCAACAGCGGTCACGATATCGCCTCGGGAAGGCGCCGCGAGTACGGCGCGAAGCTAGAATAACAGCATCGGCGGTCGATCTGAAACGCGGGCGCAAAAATGGCTCATCGCGAGTCCACAGCCGCGTTCCGAGATTGCCATCCCGGATCGAGAGGCCCGTGCATGAGGCGTGAACTCGGAGCACGGACGCCTCGGGATTTCTCCCTTCGGTCGAAATGACGGATGTGGGTTTAGCGCATCAGAACCGTATTCTCAGTCAAACCCGCAATCGTCATTCCGAGCCATAGGCGAGGAATCCCGAGGCGTCCGTGCACCTGCCCGCGAACGGCTGAGATTCTGCCGGCCGGAACTGGATTCGTCGAACAGCGAACCGCTGCACCCCTCTTTAATCCTTCCCCGTTGCGACAACGGGGGCGGAATCAGATCGTGCGCTGGAAGCATCGCCCGATAAGCGGCTATAACATTATTCGATGCGCCCGTGACGGCGCGCGCACAGGAGTTACTCCGATGGGCAAGCTCGAAGGCAAAGTTGCGATCGTAACCGGCGCGAGCCGCGGAATCGGAAAAGCGATCTCGGATCTCTTCGCCGCAGAAGGCGCGCGGGTGGTCTGCAGCGCGCGCACGCTGCACGAAGGCGACCATCCGCTGGAAGGATCGCTCGAAACTACCGTGGCGGCGATCAAGAAAGCTGGCGGGCAGGCCACAGCGGTCACCTGCGACGTCTCGTCCGAAGAAGATTGCGAGAAGCTGGTAGCGGAAACGCGCCGCATCTACGGACCCGTTGACGTCCTCGTCAACAACGCGGCGTTGACCTATTTCATCCCGGTCAAGGACTTCCAGCCCAAGCGATGGATGCGCTCGTTCCAGGTGAATGTGCATGGACCGTTCATGCTCTCGCGCCTGGTGCTGCAGGACATGCTTGCGCGCAAGTCCGGATCGATCGTCAACATCTCGTCGGGCGCCGCGATCGGACCCGGCCGCGGACCATACGACGGCAAGGAACTGCACGTGGGGAGCGTCTGCTACGGCGCGGAAAAAGCCGCGCTCGAAAGGATGACCCAGGGGCTCGCGTCCGAAGTTTTCGCGGAGAATATCTCCGTCACGTGCCTGTCGCCGTCGGAAGTGGTGGCGACTCCCGGCACCGTCTACCACCACCTGGTGACAGGACCGCAAGACGGCGAGCCGCTCGAGTACATGGCGCGCTCGACCTTGATCCTCGCAACCGAGCCGGTCAACAAAATCACGGGTCGGGTGACCTACAGCCAGGAGCTGATGAAGGAGTACGGACTGTTGAAAGAAGGCCGCGGGATCGGATTCGATCGCAAAGGCAGCGGCTACAGTTTGATTTAGAGATCGGACCTGGGCGTAACCCGTCGTGAAAGTGTGCAAGGGCGTAGGTGGAGATTCCTCGCGATTCGTGCAGCGCGGCGGAACGCACACGTCGCTATGTGCGCCCTCTAAACGCGCTCGGAATGACACAAAGCCCGCGAGAGTTCATTCCGAGCCCGAACCCGCAGCCCGCACCGCGTCGGCAGATCGTCTCGCGCTGCGAGTATCGCGACGAATCTTGCCGGTCGCAAAGCCACCCCGTGAAATGAGGTGCGCACAGCTCCCTTTCCGGACGAGGTAACAGATTATGCGCCGCGTCTGAGATCTACTCGCGGTTTAGGTTGCGCGTCAGGCTTGGCTGAGAAGCCGGTGCGCTTCAGGTCCGGCCGCACGACCTCGATCGGATCGCGCAAGTCGTCGACATAGCCGAGCGCGTAAGCGCCGAGCCTGTAGCCCATCAGGCGCAGGAGATCGACCGGGAGCGTGCGCGCGATCTCGGGCGGCGTCGCCAAATACTGATTCTCTTCCTGCCGGAGCCACGAAACATTGTAGGTGATGTTGATGCCGTAGCGCGTATCGTTCGAGCGGTTCGCGCCGCCGCCGTGATAGACGCTGCCCGAATAGAACAGAATCGAGCCCTTTGTCATCTCGGCGGGTATGGAGTCCTTTTCTTCGAAGCGCAGGCGATCCTCGAGGAGATTGCTCCCGGGGATAACCCGGGTTGCGCCGTTTTCTTCGGTGAAATCGGTCATCGCCCAAATCGTGTTGCACTGGACCTCGTAACCCTTGGGGAAGGGAAAAAAGTCGAACGCCCACTGGTCGCGATGAATCGTCTGCGCGGGCTCGTTGGGACCGATCGCGATCACCTGGGTCAGATGAATCTGGTAGCTGGTCGCGTGGCCGAGAAACTTCGCGCACGCCGCGAGCACGAGCGGATGCATCACGTAGTCGCGGCTCATCGGCGATCGCGCGATAAGGCCGCCGGTGCGCTGGGTGCGGCGGCCGGAGAAATCATCGGGTCCTACCGCGGTCGCGTCAATAAACGGCTGCAGCTCGGCGCGCAGCGCGTCCATCGCGGCGGACGTGACGACGTTGTCAACGATCACAGCGCCATCGGCGGCGAGCGCCGCGGAAATTTCGTCTCCAGATGTAGTCGCGGGCAGATGCGTCAGCGCTTTGCGCAAGCTGGTAGTCATCGGGATCGTCCTCCGTCCAAAGTACCTCTAGCACAAGTCGCGGCTTCTGTGGCGCGGTTGAGGACTTCGGGCGTGAGGACCAGCGCAGGGGGCCACTAAGGCACCAAGACACGAAGAAGTGAGGCTTAATGCCTTCGTGTCGGTGTGGCCGGATGACGCTGGATTCAGGCGGCGGCGGGAATCTTTAGCGAAATGATCTTCGAAATCCCGGGGCGGTCCATGGTTACGCCGTGGATCTGATCGGCGCGCTGCATCGTGCGCTGATTGTGCGTGATCACGATGAACTGCGAACGATCTTTGAGTTCGGCCAGCAGATCGGTGAAACGCGCGAGGCTGAACTCGTCCAGCGGCGCATCGACTTCGTCCATCACGCAGAACGGGCTTGGGTTGAGCAGGAACAGCGAGAACACCAGCGCCATCGCGGAGAGCGCCTTCTCGCCGCCCGAGAGCAAGCCGATCTCCTTGACCTTCTTGCCGGCAGGCTGCACCAGGATCGAGACTCCCGCCTCCGACACTTCCGTCGCCTCGATCAATTCGAGACGGCCCTTTCCACCGCGCATGAGTTTTGGGAACAGCTCCTCGAAATTTTTCGCGGCGCCCTCGAAAGTTTCGGCGAAGCGGCGGCGCGCCTCTCGATTGAGCTTGGTGATGGTCTGGGTCAGGTCCTGCAACGCGGATTCGAGATCGGTCTTTTCTGCTCCCAGAGCGGCCGAGCGCTCTTCGAGCTCCTTGACCTCGCTATCAGCGGCAAGATTGACCTCGCCGATCCGTTCCGCGCGGGCGCGCAGTTCCGTCAGGCGCAAATCGTCGGCGGCGGCGTCGCGAGCCTCTAGCGCAGCGATCAGCTCGGCTGCGGCGGAGTCGAAATCGAGTTCGAACTTTTCGCGGAAGCTGCGCTCGAGCTCCTCGGCGAGTGTGCGTGCGCGCTCCCGGCGCAGGTTGCACTCGATCGCGTCGCTCTCTAACGCACGCAGCCGGTCCTGCGCGGCCTTGAGCCGGATGCTAGCGGATTCTAGTTCCACCTCGCGTTCGTTGCACTCGGCACTCAGTCGTTCTACGGAATCTGCGAGTTCAATTTCTCGCGCGTGCGCGGCCGCGCCCTGCGCGGCAATTTTTTCGAGCTCGCGCTCGAACTCGACGCGCTCGGCGCGCGCCCGCTCGAGGCTCTCGCGATGCTCCCCGATCTGGGAATCGATCTGGCCGGCGCTCTCGATCGCGTGAGCCAGCTCCAGGCGCATCGCGGCCAATTCCGACTTGCGCGCTTCAACTCGCGCGGTCGCTTCCATCACGGCGGCGCCGAGTTTCTCGGCGGCAGCGCGGTCGGCCGCGATTTGGTCGCGGAGAACCGACAGGCGCGAGCGCGCCTCCTGCTCGGTCATCGCGAGCACTTCCATCCTCGAGTTCGACGCGAGGCTCAACTCCGCTATTTCCTCGAGCCTGCCGCGCGCACTGACGATCCGCTGCGCGGCAAGCGCCGCGTCATGTTCCGCG
>JBAPSR010000546.1:0-4134 GCA_049281755.1 Binataceae bacterium (SeqCode) | reverse complement strand
GCTTCCATCGCAGCTATCGCGGGCGCAAACCGGCCGCACCGCGAGCCGATGACGTTGATTTCGTTGATCACGATCGGAGCGAGGTTCAGATTAGCCCCCGCGGCAGCGGTGCTCTTGAGGATGATCGTTCCGCGCGGGACGGCCAGCTCGATCGCGCGAGCGAACCCAGCGGATTTGCCGGTGCAATCGACAACCACATCAATCTTGTCTTTGAAATCCGATTCCGCTCGCGTTTCCAATCCAAGCCGCGCAAGCCGATCGAGCTTCTCGCGATGCCGCCCGAGGACGATGGGCAAATGACCCTCGGACCGCAGCGCGAGCGCGACCGTTGCGCCAAGGCGTCCGTCGCCGAGGACCGCTACGCTGCGATTGCGCGCCAAATCGCTCTGCTCGAAAATCTCGTACGCCGCCGCGAGCGGCTCGATGAAGACCGCGAGTTCGTCGGGAATCGAGTCGGGAATCGCGACCAGATTGGCGTCTGGCAGCGCGAGCATTTCGGCGAATGCGCCGTTGCGGCCAAGGATTCCAAGGACGGTGCGCTCCGGGCAATGCCGCGCCATCGCGCCGCGACAGAATCGGCAGCTCGCGCGACCGCATCCCGCGTTTATCTCGCCCGCAACTCGCCGCCCGACCATCGCCCGATTGTTGGATTTAACGACTTCGCCGACGAACTCGTGGCCCGGGATTCCACGAAACGCCATGTAGCCGCGCGTGAGTTCGAGGTCAGTGCCGCAGATTCCGGCAAGATGTACGCGCACGAGACTCTCGCCCGCGGCCGCCGGATCGGGATAGTCGGTGCGATAATTGAGCTGGCCGTCGAATTCGAGCGCCCGCATCGGATGAATCTTTCTCCAGAGCGTGGGTTCGTCCGCGCTCGTGGCCATTGAAACAAAAAAGCCGCAGGGCAGGCTACCCTACGGCTTGGACAATCCGATAGCGGCGGTCAATCGGCGGATTTCGCGGCCGGAGCTTTCTCCGTCGAGGGCTTGGACTCTTTCTTTGGCTTCGATTCGGTCTTGGATTCGGTTTTCGACTCGGTCGTTTTCGATTCGCTGCTGGACGCCGAGCCGTTCGCGGCCCCGTCGCCCGAGCTGCTGCCAGTCTCCGTCGAGGCGGACGGGGGAGGAGTCTTCTTGCCGTAGTCGCTCGCGTACCATCCGGTGCCCTTGAGTACGAAAGAATTCAGCGAAATCTGGCGCTCTACTTTGCTCTTGCAGTTAGGGCATTTTTTCAGCGCAGGCTCGGTGATTCGCTGCATGACCTCGATCACGCCGCATTTGGGGCATTTATATTCGTAGATTGGCATTCTGACTTCCAGAGTGCTGACGCTTCGCGCCAGCTCCTGATGATCAACTAATCACCACAATTGACCGTGTCAACGCGCAGACTGCGATTTTCGATGATTCTTCGCCGAATCAAGCGCGAGTGTCAGGTGGTGCCGTACATCAGAAGCATCGCGACTTTCGGAATCGCGTATTGCTGAAAGAATTCTATCACGATAATCACGACGATCGGCGAAAAATCGATTCCACCGAAAAAGACCGGCATGTGCTCGCGGATCCAGTCGAACACCGGCTCGGTCACCGAATACAGAAACCTGACGATCGGGTTGTACGGATTGGGTTCGATCCAGGTCAGCAGCGCGGCGATAATCACGATCCAGAAATAGATCGTGAGAATGCTCGACAGCGTGTTGGCGATGAAGAGTACGAGACTGGGCGAAGTCACAAGTATTTGTTCCAGCTTTTAGTGGGTTCGCTTGGCGGGCTACCCCGCGCGGCCGAGTTCGCGTGAGCGGTCTGCAGCGGCATGAATCGCGCGCGCAACAATATCAGAAAAGCCCGCCTCGGCGAACCGGCGCAGCGCGGCGACTGTCGTGCCGCCCGGCGACGCGACTATTTTTATCAGCTCGGCGGCATCGAGCTTCGATGAGCGCATCATCGCCTCCGCGCCGCGAATCGTCTTGAGCGTGGCCGTGATGGCCAGCGGACGGGCAAGCCCGGCGCTGACTGCCGCGTCGATCATCGCCTTGGCGAACAGATACACGTAGGCCGGACCGCTGCCCGAGACGGCGGTGATCGCGTCGAGCAGCTTCTCATCCTTGAGCGCGACCGCCTCGCCGACCGACTTGAAGATTCTGAGCGCGATCGCCTGGTCGGATTTGCTCGCGCCGCGACTGGGTACCATTGCCGCCATTCCTTCGCCTACCATTGCGGGCGCGTTCGGCATCACGCGAATCACGCGTGCGCGCGGGCCCAGGTATTCGCAAATCCGCGCGATCGGAACTCCGGCCGCGATCGAGATGAACAGGTGATGCTTGGGGTTCGGGCCGAGCGCCGCCGCGATCGATTCGAGCACGTCGCCAATGGTCTGCGGCTTGACCGCGAACAGGATCGCGCGCGATTGCCTGATCACGTCGAGGTTGTCGGCGGTGACGCTGATCTTCAGCTTGCGTTTCAAATAGGTGCGCCGCGCCGCCGCTACGTCGGACGCGATCAGATCGGCCGGCTTAAAAACTTTGTGCGCGATCAGGCCGTGGGCCAGCGCCTCGGCCATGTTGCCGCCGCCGATAAATCCGAGTTTTTTCATAAAGTTCGTTCGCCGAAAACCGCGCGGCCGACCCGCACCATCGTGGCGCCCTCCTCGATTGCTGCTTCGAAGTCGTCCGTCATACCCATCGAAAGCTCGCTTAGCGCAAGGCCGCTATGCGCCGCAAGGCGATCGCGCATCGCGCGCAACTGCGCGAAGTACCCGCGCGAGGCTGCAGGCCCTGCGCCCGGCGGCGGAATCGTCATCAGTCCCGCGATTTCCACTAGATCGCGCGCCGCTTCGATCAACCCTTCGACGCTGTCCGGCGCGACGCCGGTCTTGGTCGCCTCGCCGCCGAGATTCACTTCAATCAGCGCCCGGACCGGCGGCGCCGGATGCGCTTTGGCGAGTACCGAAGCCAAGCGCCCGGAATCGACGCTTTGAAACAGATCGAAAATCGAGACGGCCAGCTTCGCCTTGTTGGTCTGCAGATGCCCGATAAGGTGCCATCGCGCTCCCTCCAGCTTGCCCAACTCCGCGAGCTTGGTGGCAGCCTCCTGCACGTAGTTTTCGCCGAAGTCGCGCGCGCCAGCGTCGTAGGCGGCGCGAATCGCCTCGGCAGGTTGAGTCTTGCTCGCCAGAACGAGAGTGACTTCGTAAGGTGTGCGGCCCGAGCGCCGCGCCGCATCGGCGATTCGCGCGCGCACGGCGGCTAGGCGCTGCGCGATCTCGCTCGCGGTCAGCATCGTTCGAACCCAACGCGCCGCAGAGCCGCCAAGACGTTGTCCACCGGCAGGCCCATCACATTGTCGCGCGGTCCCTCGACTGCCGAAATGAACCCACCGCCGACGCCCTGGATTCCGTACGCGCCCGCCTTGTCGAACGGTTCGCCGCTCGCGATGTATTGATCGATCTCAACCGTGCCGAGCGTCCGGAACGTCACGTGGCTTTCGACCGCCTCGGCCGCGAGTATCCGCACGCCGCGCGCGATCGCGAACGCGGTCACAACAGTATGCGTCCGCCCCGACAGCATCGTGAGCATCCGGCGCGCGTCGTTTTCGTCCACCGGCTTTTCGAGCACCTGGCCCATGCATTCGACGACGGTATCGGCGCCAAGCACGATCGCCGCCGGGAACCTGCTTGCGATCGCAAGGGCCTTGTCGCGCGCCATCCGGGGCGCATATTCGCGCGCGTTTTCGCCGTCGCGGCGGCGCTCGGGAATCGCGCTTTCGATCACCTGGAAGGACAACCCCGCGGCGCTCAGAAGCTGACGGCGGCGCGGCGAGCCCGAGGCAAGTATGAGCTTCGGCGATTGTGACGATGAGGTCATTTTGCGGCCGTGAGACAAGAATACCGGTTACAGAGCGTCGCGGGCCAGTGGCTTGGCCGGGCCGCGATTTCACCCTGGTCGATTGAAGCGGCGCGCGGCGTGCGCTAACCACGATCAGATGGAAAGTATTTTGCGACGCCGCCTGCGATTGACGATTCTGGGCGCGATCGTGCTCTACGGATGCGCCAGTGCGATCGCGCATTCGCGTACCGCGAGCGCCGAGCAGTCGGCGATGGCTCCTGGACCTCTCGCGCAGGCACCGCCTGTGGCTTTGC
>JBAPSR010000545.1:0-24414 GCA_049281755.1 Binataceae bacterium (SeqCode) | reverse complement strand
GACATCCTGCGCTCCGGCGGCGGCGCGCATGTATCATACGTGCGCGCCGCGCGCTTGTGGCGTGGGACGCTGCGCGCGGGGGCGATGCGCCTGTCGCCGTATCATCGGGCGCAGATGATCGTCGAGCGGCTGGGCTTCCGGTCGCGCGCACTCAAGCGCGTGATGGCAGTATCGAACCTGGTCCGCGACGATCTGGTGCGGAGCTTCGGCATTTCACCGCAGCGCGTCGTGACGCTGTACAACGGCGTCGATCTCGAACGCTTCAAACCCGCGGCTACTTCATCGACACGAGCCGAGATTCGGATGCGCTACGGAATCCCCGCCGAGGCGGTATTGATCGCATTCGTCGGCAACGGGTTTGCGCGCAAAGGGCTTGATGCGCTCCTCCAGGCGATACCGGGGCTCGCTAACGATCCTTATCTGATCGTCGTTGGGAACGATCGCGCCAGAGCGGCGTACGAGCGGCGCGCGTCTCGCCTCGCAATGCAACGGCGTGTGATTTTCGCGGGGAGGGTGCTCAAGGTCGAGGAATTCTTTCAAGCTGCCGACGCGTTCGCGTTTCCTTCTCTGTTCGAGCCGTTCGGCAACGTCGTACTCGAGGCCATGGCGTGCGCGGTCCCTGCTCTTACCAGCGCGGCATGCGGCGTTGCGGAGCTGATGCCGCCGGAGCTGCAATCGGCGGTCGTGGAGAGCCCTGCCGACGCTAACGAAGTGACGATCAGGCTGGGTGCGATGCTTGCAGCGCGCGAGGCCCTGAGACCGGTCGCGCTTGCGGCTGCGCGCCAGTTCACCTGGGAGCGGCATGAGCGCGAATTGCTCGCGATAATCGATTCGGTCGGGAGGGAGCGGCTGACTTAGCCGCCGAGGCCGTCGAACATCCCGCGTGCGACCGCGGCGCGGCGCTCCTCGCGCGCGATTCGCTCAATCGGCGCGCGCGTAGCCCGCGCGAGTTTGAGCCGGATCCACGCGAAGGCATTTTTCGTGATCACCTCGAACGTGGAATGCTTTTCGTGCAGCATCCGGCATCGCCCGCGCTCGCGCGAGACGCGGATAAACCGTTCGCGGTCGGCGCGGGCCGGATCGACCTCATGATAGACGATCGCATTGGGTGCGTAGCCGATTTTGTATCCTGCATGCCTCAACCGCGCGGACATTTCGGTTTCTTCTTCGTGGCCGCCGGCGCCCGGACCGAGGCGTTCGTCGAATGGACCCACGCGCACGATCGCGTCCGCGCGAAATGCCATGTTGGCGCCGATCACACCGCGAACCTCGACGACATCGGCGCCGCGTTCGAAAATTGGCAGGTCCAGGTAGACCCATCGCGAGCCGGCTTTATTGATCGGGTCTTCCGCTGCCGCGACTCGGCCCGCCATCGCGGCGAACTCCGGGTGCGCCGCGAAAAATTCCTCGACCGCGTCGAGGTAGTGGTCGCTCGCCACGACGTCGTCGTCGAGGAAGACCAGGATCGCGCTCGCTGCCCCGGCGATCGCGCGATTCTGGATTCGGCATTTGCCGGCACGCGGTTCGTGAAGATGAATCAGCGGCGGCAGATCGGCGCCCAGGCTGGACGGTTCCGCAGTGCCGTTTTCGGCGACGATAATTTCGCGCTCACTCCCCACCACTTGCGGCGCCAGGCATCTGAGCAGCCGCACCAGCGAGTCAGGGCGCTTGTGGGTCGCGATGATGACGGAAAGCTTCATCGCCACCGGATGCTTCAGGACGCGGTCTTGCGAAAACGCATGATGATATTTTCGTCCATCAGGCAGCTCGCACTGGTCATGAAGCCGAACAGCTCGCGGTTGATCGCGCGTTGCGCGGGATCTTTCACGCCGCGCACGTAGAGCATCCACGAGACGCCCGCGATGAACGGATACAGAAGGGGAGCCGCGAGTTTCGCCTTGAGCTTGCGTCGGCTCTTCCCCAGCGCGTCCATTTTGAGACCGTATCCGTGCGCCATCCAGTGGAAATCGTTCAGGCCCATCACGTGCCAGTTGCGCCCGTCCTCGACGCGGTAGCGATAGGGCAGGGGCGCGCGGCGTCCCTTGTAGTATCCGGTCAGCAGATAGTGGATTCGGGAGGCGACGTTCAGGCGATTGGGCGTAGTCAGAATCGCGGTGCCGCCCGGCTTGAGCACCCGTGCGACCTCGCGCAACGCGTGCGGGATATCGGGCAGATGCTCGATCACCTCGAGCATCAGGACCAGGTCGAACTCGCCATCGCGAAATGGAAGGTCGTCGTTAAGATCGGCGGCGATCCACCCGGGACGCGTGGTGCGCCGCTCGGTCGCCACGACGCTCCATCCGCGCGCGGCCAGCGTGGTGGTGGAAAGCCCCTCGCCGGCGCTGATATCCAGTGCGCGCGCGCCTGGCGCTGGCGGAGGCGCAAGATCGATCGCGCCGCTGACTCGCTCACTCATCGTAACAAAGGATTGTGTTTGACACGCGCGAGCGCCACAAGCGCGCTCATCCGATTGCCGACGGCTTGAATCCAAGCTCGCCGCCGGATAAATCGTATAAGCTCACCCACGCGCGAGAGTGGCGGAATGGCAGACGCGCAAGGCTCAGGACCTTGTGGAGGCAACTTCGTGGGGGTTCAAGTCCCCCCTCTCGCACCAGTCCCGGCCCGCAGAGCGTCAATAGGACGACGGTGCACCTCCGGATTCGCCGTTGCCCGAGGTCTCGGGCCCGTGGCACTTCGCGACATCGCCGATGCTCGCGCCGATCGCTGAAGCGATCTCGGCGTCGGACCGTCCTGATTCGGATTGAAGCTTTACGACATTGCAATCAACGTGATCGCTCGAGAGCGAGCTGCATCCTACGAGCGCACCCATCATCATGAGCGCGCCTGCGGCCGCAGCTACTGTGATTTTCAGGCTGGTTCCACCAAGCATAAGAGTTCTCTCCTCCTCCAAACTCGTCGCAGACGCGACGCGAACTCGTCGCGAAACGGGCGGCCCTCCCCATTTGGGCCATGCGCACCATATTACCAAGCGGACTGATTTGACAAGCGCGCATCCGCCGGACGGCTTGAGGCATTTGTGCGGCGTCAATATGATCCAGCTTTAGGTGTTCAATATCCGGTGAACTCCCTCACAGGTTAATGCCTGTGATACTCAGGAAGGTGAAATTGGAACTCGGGAAAACCTACGATCCCAAAGCCGCCGAAGAGCGATGGTTTCAGCAGTGGATTGATCTCGGTTATTTCAAGGCCGATCCCGAGCGGCGCGGCCCGGTATTTTCGATCGTCATTCCGCCGCCCAACGTGACCGGGCAGCTTCATCTCGGGCACGCGCTGAACGCCACTCTGCACGACGTTATCGTGCGGATGCGCAGGATGCAGGGTTACAACACGCTGTGGCTGCCGGGGACCGATCACGCGGGAATCGCAACCCAGAACGCGGTCGAAAAAACGATCGCAAAAGACGGGAAGAACCGCCACCAGATGGGGCGCGACGCATTCGTCGATCGCGTCTGGCAGTGGCGCGAGCAATACGGCGACCGCATCATGCTCCAACTGCGGCGCATCGGCGCGTCATGCGACTGGAGCCGCGAACGCTTCACGCTCGACGCGGGGCTCTCGCACGCAGTCAACACGGTATTCGTCGAGCTGCACAAGCGTGGCCTCATTTATCGCGATCGCAGGCTCATCAACTGGTGTCCGCGATGCGAAACCGCGCTGTCCGATCTCGAGGTCGATCACAAAGACATCAAATCGAGCCTCTGGTACATCCGCTACCCGTTCGCCGACGGCTCCGGCTCGATCACGGTCGCGACCACGCGACCCGAGACGATGCTCGGGGACACCGCGGTGGCGGTGAATCCTTCTGACACGCGCTGCACCGCGATCGTCGGCAAGACGCTGAGGCTGCCGCTGATGAATCGCGAGATCAAGGTCATCGCCGACGCGGCGGTCGATCCGAATTTCGGCACCGGTGCAGTCAAGATCACGCCTGCGCATGATCTGAACGATTTCGAGATCGGCAAGCGGCACAAGCTCGATCAGATCTCCGTGATGGATTTGCGCGCGCGGATGAATGAGAACGCCGGCGCGTACCAGGGACTCGAACGCGAAGCGGCGCGTAAGGCGATCGTCGCTGATTTGGAAGCGCAGGAACTGCTCGAAAAAATCGAGCCGCACACAAGCGCGGTCGGCGTGTGCTCGCGCTGCGACACCGTGGTCGAGCCTATGCTCTCCGAGCAGTGGTTCCTGCGGGTGCGCGAGATGGCGCAGCGCGCGATGGACGCGGTCAAGCGGGGCGACACAACCTTTCATCCAAAATTCTGGGAAAAGACATTTTTCGACTGGATGGAGAACGCCTACGACTGGTGCATCTCGCGCCAGCTATGGTGGGGACATCGAATTCCCGCGTATCGCTGCGAGCGATGCAGTCATTTCACCGTCGCGGCCGAGCGTCCGTCCAAATGCGAAGAATGCGGCGGCACCGATATCATCCAGGATGAAGACGTACTCGACACCTGGTTCAGTTCGGGATTGTGGCCGTTCTCGACCCTCGGATGGCCCGACGACACTCCGGAGCTGCGCAAGTACTATCCGACCAGCCTGCTTATCACCGGCTTCGACATAATTTTCTTCTGGGTCGCGCGGATGATGATGCTCGGGCTCGAGCTCACGGACAAAGTGCCGTTCAAGGACGTGTACATCACGGCGCTGGTGCGCGACGAGTACGGCAAGAAGATGACCAAGACCAAGGGCAACGTAGTTGACCCGATGGATCTGATGGAGCAGTACGGCACCGACGCGGTCCGCCTGACGCTGGCGCAGCTAGCGGCGCAGGGACGCAATGTTATTCTTTCGCATGATCGATTCGCGGCAGCACGTGCGTTCGCGAACAAAGTCTGGAATGCCGCGCGCTTCGTGATGATGAATCTAGAAGGCGCTTCGTACCCGCTCCCAGAGCCGGACCGCGCGCAGCTAGGCCTCGCGGAGCGCTGGATTCTCGCGCGCCTCGACGAGACTGTGCGGGAGGTGACTCGCGCGGTCGATGCGTACGAGTTCAACGTCGCGGCGATGACGCTGTACACGTTCATCTGGCATCAGTTCTGTGACTGGTATATCGAGCTGGCCAAAGATTCGCTGAAGGCGGGCGGCGACCGCCAGGAAGCTGCGCGCTGGGTGCTCGTCCGATGCTTCGACACGATGCTCCGGCTGCTGCATCCGTTCATGCCGTTCATCAGCGAAGAGATCTGGCAGGTGATTCGTCCGTACTTGAACGAGGCTGACCTCAGCGAACACCTGGCAATCGCGAAATTTCCCCAACCGTCGGCGCACGCGTGGACTTCGGCAGGTGACGAGGCCGCAATGACGCACTGCATCGAGGTGACCGAGGCGGTAAATTCGCTGCGCGCATTGTTGGGATATCATCCGGGTCAGCGCGTGAGCGTCGTGATGAACCAGCTCGCGCAGGGAATCGCCCAAGAATTCCCCGCGTGGCGCGACTACGCGATGACGATGGCAAAGGCGGACAGGATCGATATCGACGCGTCAGCACAGGCACGGATCGTCCAAACGATACTGCCGTGGGCAGAGATCGGAGTCGCCGCGCCAGCGGATTTCGACTTTGATCGCGCGCGTGAAAAAA
Organism: Binataceae bacterium (SeqCode); assembly: GCA_049281755.1. Taxonomy (GTDB): domain Bacteria; phylum Desulfobacterota; class Binatia; order Binatales; family Binataceae; genus JBARDN01. The sequence goes on along the minus strand of JBAPSR010000545.1, from coordinate 18,815 downwards.
TCAGCAAGCAGCTCGATGAGGTCTCCAAGCACGCCGAGCAGCACGAGAAGCGTCTCAGCGACGAAGGCTTCAGAGCCAAAGCTGATCAGGATACCAAGGATCAAGTGGCGGAGAAGTTCGAGTCGCTGCGCGCGCAACAACGCCAGTTGCACGCGCAACTCGATCTATTGTCCAGAACCCAGGCCTGACGTGCAGCTAATAGCACGCGGAAAACGGGATTCCTCGCGCGGCAGCCACGCGCGGGAATGACACAATTCAACAATGGAACTTATCTCCGAAATCGTTCTTGACGACATCATCCGGCGGGCGCTGGCCGAAGATGTGGGGCAGGGCGATATCACTACTGCGGCGACAGTTCCCGCCGGAAAACATGGACGCGCGCGGATCGTCGTCAAGGAAGCGGAAATGATCCTCGCCGGCGGGATGCTCATCGAGCGGGTGTTCGCGATGACCGGCGCTACGCCGCACGTCGAGAAGCTTGCGGCTGAGGGCTCGCGGCTGCGAGAAGGCGAGGTACTGGCCGAGATTGATGGGATGCTCGTGGGTCTGCTGACGGGAGAGCGAGTCGCGCTCAATTTTGTGCAGTTGCTTTCCGGAATAGCGACGATCACGGGACGTTTCGTTGAAGCCGTGGCCGGCACGCGCGCCCGAATCGTCGATACGCGCAAAACCCATCCGGGTCTGCGCGCGCTTGAGAAGTACGCAGTGCGGACCGGAGGCGGGCATAACCATCGCTTCGGCCTCGACAGCGGAATTCTGATCAAGGAAAACCATATCGCAGCGGCTGGATCGGTCACCGCCGCGATCGAGGGCGCGCGCCGGTTTGCGCCGCACAGTTTTCGTATCGAGATCGAATGCGAGACGCTCGCGCAGGTCGAAGAGGCGCGCCGCGCAGGCGCCGACGCGATGCTGCTGGACAACATGACGCTCGCGGATATTCACCTTGCGCGCACGGTCGCGGGAGAAGACACGATTCTCGAGGTCTCCGGAAACGTCTCGCTCGAGACCGTCCGCGCGATCGCCGAGACCGGTATCGATATCATATCGGTCGGCGCGCTGACGCATTCCGCGCGCGCGGTCGACATAAGCATGCGAATCGCAGGAGTGTGACTATCGCGCCCCTAATGGCGCGAAGCATTTGAGCGAAGTACCGATGGCCCGCAGCAATCCTTACCAATCGATCGAACGCGGCGAGCCGGGCCGAATCGGATGGCGGATCCATTATTTCGAAGAACTCGATTCGACTCAGACGACTGCCCGCGAACTCGCGAGCGCCGGTTCCGCTCAGGGCACCGTCGTGATCGCCGAGCGGCAGACTGCTGGTCGCGGCAGGATGGGCCGGACGTGGCATTCGCCTGCGGGAGCGAACCTGTACGCGACGATTATCCTGCGTCCAGAGATTCCGATCGCTGAGGTCCCGCGGCTAAGCCTGGTGGCAGGAGTCGCTGCCGCCGAGGCGCTCGCGCGCGAAGCGCCCGGCCTGGTCGCGCTCAAATGGCCCAACGACGTATGGATTCGCGGGCGCAAGGTGGGTGGCATTATCGCCGAGGCGATGACCGATCTGCACGGCGCGCTCGAGGCGGTGCTGCTTGGAATCGGACTCAACCTCAATCTCGCACCTGAAGACATCCCGGCCGAGCTGCGCGACAAGGCGACCTCGCTGCGCGCGGTGTTGGGGCGTCCCTGCGACCGGATCGCAATAGCCGAATCGCTTTGCAGTTTTCTTGACTATCGCTATATGGAAGCTGTATCGCGGGGGTTCAGCGCCGTGCGTCCTGTCTGGGAGGGATTCTCGGCGCTGACCGGAAGGCGGGTGACGGTGGTTGACGGAGAGCGGCGCGAGGCGGGTATCGTACGGGGAATTGATGCGGATGGAGCGCTGCTGCTCGATACGGGCGCGGAGCTGAGGCGGATCCTGGCGGGTGACGTCAGTATCGAGGGAGCATACGAGTGAGCAGGTGACGACATAGCCGAGCGAAACCGTCCCGAGGATGCGCCTAATCGCACGACTGCGGCGCCTTGCGGGACGCCAACCTGAGAGGAGTGGCTCCTATGGCTGTGGAGGAAATCGGGCGGCTTAGAACTATCGCGATCGTCGGCCAGGGTGGAACCGGCAAAAGCCAGTTGGCCGAAGCGATGCTCTTCACCGCCGGAGCGACAAACCGCCTCGGGCGTCCTGACGACGGCACCGGACTGCTGGATTTCGAACCCGAAGAGCTGCATCGCGGAGTGACCATCGGCTCTTCGTTCCATCATCTGAATTGGAAACGCGTCGAAGTAATTCTCGCCAATACCGCCGGCTACAGCGCATTCCTTCCCGACACCTTCAATACGCTGCACGCGGTGGACGGCGTCGTGATGCTGATTTCGCCCAACGGCGACCTCAAAGTCGAGTCCGAGAAAATCTGGGCGGCGCTGAACGAACTCAAGCTGCCGCGAATCGCGTTCGTCTCGCGCCTGGACCGCGAGCATACGAGCTTCGACGCCGCGATGAAGGATCTCGAAAAGGGGCTCGACGCCAAGCCCGTCGCGCTGACGCTGCCGATCGGCGAGGAGACCGCGCTTAACGGCGTGATCGACGTGCTCGCGATGAAGGCGCTGGTTTATTCCGATACCGGCGGCAAGGCTGTCGAACAGGAGCTTTCTGGGCCGCAGAAGGATCGCGCGGAGAAGGCGCACGCCGCGATGTTCGACGTCGTCGCGGAAACCGACGATGCGCTGCTCGAGGAGTACCTCGAAAAAGGCACACTCCCACTCGAGAAGGTGATTCCCGCGCTTCACGCCGCGGTGACGGCTGCGAAAATCACGCCGGTGTTTTGCGGCTCCGGCGCAAAGAATATCGGGGTGGCTGCGCTGCTCGACGCGATCACCCTGATGCTGCCCGCGCCGAATGAGCGTCCTCCGGTCCTCGCGCATTCTCCCACCTCGTCGGAGGAACTTGCGCGCGCAGCCGATCCGGCGGGACCGTTCGCCGCGATGGTTTTCAAGACCGTCATCGATCCGTTCGCGGGCAAGCTCTCGATCTTCCGTGTCGTGTCGGGCACTGCGCGCAGCGACGCGACCGTGCTCAACTCGGTGCGCGAGACCAAGGAACGCTTCGGCCAGCTCCTGCGCCTGGAAGGGAAGAAGCAGGCTGCGCTCGCGATCGCCCTGCCGGGCGAGATCGTCGCGGTGGCGAAGCTCAAGGACACCGTTACCGGCGACACGCTGTGCGACGAAAAGTCGCCCGTGCTGTTCGAGCCGCCGCCGCGCGCGCACGCGGTCATCTCGTTCGCCATCCGGCCCAAGACCAAAGCGGACGAGGAGAAGGCCTCGGCCGCGCTGCACAAGCTGGTCGAGGAGGATACCGCGCTCGAGATGCATCGCGACCCGCAGAGCCACGAGATTATCCTGTCCGGCACCGGGCAGATGCATATCGAGGTCACGGTCGAAAAGCTCAAACGAAAATTTAATGTAGAGGTTGAACTTCAAGCGCCCAAGGTTCCCTACCGCGAGACGATCAAGGGGCGCGCTGAAGCGCAAGGCAAATACAAGCGCCAGTCGGGTGGACGCGGCCAGTACGGCGATTGCTGGCTCAAGATCGAGCCGCTGGCGCGCGGAGGAGGTTTCGAGTTCGTCGACCAAATAGTAGGGGGCTCGATTCCGCGTAACTTCATCCCCTCGGTAGAGAAGGGCGTGCGCAACACCCTGGTCGATGGCTTTCTCGCGGGATTCCCCATCGTCGACGTGCGCGTGACCGTCTTTGACGGCAGCTACCACGACGTCGATTCTTCGGACATGGCGTTCCAGATTGCCGCCTCGATGGGCTTCAAGGCCACGATGGAAAAGGCGCGCCCGATCATCCTCGAGCCGATCGTCGCGATCGAGGTCGCCTGCCCTGACGAGTGCATGGGTGACGTGATCGGCGATCTCAATTCGCGCCGCGGCAAGGTGCTGGGGATGGATCGCAAGGGTGCCAGCCAGGTGATCAAGGCGATGGTGCCGATGTCGGAAATTCTGAAATACGCGCCCGACCTGCGCTCGATCACGTCCGGGCGTGGATCGTTCGAGCAGCGTTTCGATCATTACGAGGAAGCGCCGCCTCCGGTGGCCGAGAAGATAATCAAGGAGAACAAGGCCGCCCGCGAAGCCGCGGGGCCGCATCATGCGCACGTCTAGCGCCTCGGCCGCCGCGGCAAAATGACCGGTATTGCAAGGCCGCCCGGTGCTATACAATCTCCCCGAGGAGAAGTTGAGCCGCCGCGATTGAAGCGGCGCTCGCTTACGAGACGATGGCGGCAAAGATGGCGGCACAGCCGCGTGATTCCGCCTTTCGGCGCACCGAGCTCAAGCGGCGCCGTCGCGAGTTGATCGCGGTTGGAGTCGCGGCCGCGATCCTGGTCGCCTTCGTCTTCGCGCAAACCGAGCTGCCTCCGCTGTCGCGGCATACGTCGCTCGCCTCGAACCTGGCCGTCATCTCGCTCTTCAATCTGAGCTTCCTTCTGCTCGGGCTGCTGCTGTTCCTGGTCGGGCGAAATCTGGCCAAGGTGATTTTCGAGCGCCGCCGCGGGCTGATCGGCTCGAAGTTCCAGGTGCGGCTGGTGGCGGGATTTATCGCGGTCGCGCTGGTGCCGAGCGCGTTCCTGCTCTACGTCTCGGGCGTATTTCTGAACGCCGATATCGGAAGCTGGTTCAATCCCGAGTACGAGCAAGTGCTCGACGACTCGCTCGAGATCGCAAAGACCTATTACCTGAACTCCGCCAACAACGCGGCGCACTTCGCGCGCGTGCTGGCCGAAGAGATTTCTTCCAGAAAGCTGCTGGCACCGGAAGACCACGCGCGCTTGCGCCATTTCATCGAACAGCATCAGCAGGAATACAACCTTGGCACAATCGAGGTGTTCTCGGCCGATCGCAAGCTTCTGCTGATCGCGCTCAGTCCCAAGACTCCCACCGGGATCGGCGTTTCGCCAGACGCGCAAATCCTGCTCGAAACCTTGAAGGGCCAGGCGATGACCCGAACCGACCGCCTGGGCAGCTCGGACGTGATTCGCGGCACCGCGCCGATTTATACGACGCCGGAAACCGACACTGTAGTGGGCGCAGTAGTGGTCGATTACTATTTGCCCAAGAGCCTCGCCACGCGCGCGGCGGGAATCTCGCGATCGGCGGAAGATTATTTTCAGCTCCGAATCCTGCGCGGGCCGATTCTCAACAGCTACATCCTGGCGTTGGTGCTGATCGGCCTGGTGGTTGTGATGCTCGCGAGCTGGTTCGGGATGTATCTGGCGCGGGGGATCACCGGACCGATCAAGCGGCTGTTGCAGGGCACCCAGGCGATCGCGGCGGGCAATCTCGACTACACGATCGTGGGGGTGCGCGACGACGAGATTGGCCAGCTAATCGAATCCTTCAACCAGATGACGGCCGACCTGCGCGGCTCGGCGGCCGAACTCGAACGGCGCCGGCGCTACACTGAAACGCTGCTCGAAAATGTCTCGGCTGGCGTGGTCGGACTGGACCCGCAGGGAATTGTCACCACGATCAACCCCTGCGCGGAACGGCTGCTCGGCGTCACCATGAACGGCGTTATCGGAAGGCACTACCGCAACGCGATGCAACCCACGCTGTCGCGCGTGCTTGACGACCTGCTCGCCGCGGCGACGAGTCCGAGCGAGGCGCGATCGACGGTCAAGGTTGAAGTCGCTGGCGCGGAAGCCGAGTTGATGCTCACGGCGAGTCCGCTTTCGGGCGGCGCGGGAGAGCCGCTCGGTTCGGTGTTATTTTTTGAAGACGTGAGCCAGATCGCGAAGGTCGAACGGATGGAGGCCTGGCGAGAAGTCGCGCGCCGAATTGCGCACGAAATAAAAAATCCACTCACTCCGATCCAGCTCTCCGCCGAGCGGATGCGGCGGCAGATGGTCGGGCGCAGCGACGGGACTCCCGACACTCCGCTGGTAGAAGAATGCACGCGCACGATTATTGGCGAGGTCGAGGCGCTGAAGCATCTGGTCAACGAGTTTTCCGCCTTTGCGCGGATGCCGCATCTGACTCCTGTGCCGGGCGATCTGAACGCGCTCGTTGCCGACACGGTGGCGAACTTCCGCGCGGCGCATCCGACAGTCGAGTTCAATACTAACCTGGCAGCCGGCCTGCCGCAGATCATGATCGATCGGGAGGCGCTCAAGCGCGCGCTGGTGAATCTGCTCGACAACGCGGTCGGCGCGACCACCGCGTTCGCGCAAAACGGCGATAAGCCGAAGATCGATTTACGCACCGCGGTGCGTCCAGACATCTCGATTCTAATCCTCGAGGTTGCCGACAACGGCCCCGGAATCGATCCGCGCCTGCGCACGCGGATTTTCGAGCCCTACTTTTCGAGCAAGAAGGGCGGCACCGGACTTGGCCTCGCGATCGTTTCGGCGATCGTGACGGATCATCACGGCTTCGTGCGCGTGGTTGATAATCAGCCGCGCGGAAGTAGATTCATTTTGGAATTTCCTGTAAAAATGCAGCAATTCGCCAAGGCCGTCGGCTGAGGCGAAGCTCGCCGCGGGCGGCCGTTCCGGTCAGCAGGAACTCGCGACAACACCGACTTCAAATTTCTGCGAAGAGGAACGCATCGTGAATGAAACCGTGCTGGTGGTGGATGACGAGGAGCGGATCCGATCATCGATACGAGGAATTCTAAGCGACGAAGGATTCAGGGTGGTGGACACGGGTGACGCGCCTGGCGTGATGGACTTGATTCATCGCGAGGCGCCTTCGATCGTTCTGCTCGACGTGTGGATGCCCGAGCTCGACGGGATCGAGTTGCTGCGGCGGATCAAGTCTGAACAGCCTGCGGTGCCGGTGATCATGATTTCCGGACACGCGAATATCCAGAGCGCGGTGGCGGCGACCAAACTCGGCGCGGCGGACTTTATCCAGAAACCATTTTCGGTCGACGGCCTGCTCGCTTCGATTTCGCGCGCGCTCGATGGCGGCAGCACCGCACCGCTGACCGGCGATCGCGCTCACGCTCCGTCCGGCGAAGCTCCGTCCGCGCACGCATGCGTCAAACGCGGCGCGCTCGCGCAGCGCACGATCGCGCGCTCGATCGTGCTGGGCGGTCAGGGACTCCACACTGGCCTCAAGACCGGAGTGATCTTGCATCCGGCTCCGGTCGGATTCGGAATTGTCTTTTCCTCGCTTTCCGACGATATCGCCGTCGAGGTTCGGGTCGAGAACGTGGTCGACACCGCGTACAACACCACGCTCGCCTCGGGTGGACGCTCGGTGCGCACGGTAGAACATCTGATGTCGGCGCTGCATGCATTCGGAATCACCAACCTGCTGGTCAAAACCGATGAGGAAGTGCCCGCGCTTGACGGCTCGGCGCTCGAGTTCTGCAAGCATATCGAAGCTGCCGGGGTGTCCGACCAGGCCGCGGTTGTCGCGCCGATCCGAATCAGTCAAAGAATTGTCATCGGAGAGGAAGGCGCGGGACGGGAATTTATCGTCGTCGAGCCTGCTGATCATCTGATTATCGATTACCTTCTGGACTATCCGAAACCGATCGGCATTCAGAAGGTGCATTTCGAATTGACCTCGCCCGAGGCGTATACGAAAGAAATTGCGCCCGCGCGAACGTTTGGATCGGTGCGCGAGTTCCGCAAGCTCAACGAGATGGGCCTTGGCAGCGGCGCCCGGCTCGATAACGCGATCCTGGTCGACGAGCAGAAGGTGGTGAACACCACCCTGCGATTCCCCGACGAGTTTGCGCGGCACAAGGTGCTGGACCTGATCGGAGACTTGTATCTGCTCGGACGGCCGGTACTCGCGCACGTTACCGCCTCGAAGACCGGGCATAGCGACAACCTCGCGCTGGCCAAGGCGATCCAGAAGCTCTCGCAAAACTAGATTTACAAGCGCGCTCACAACCGGATGGAACTCAAAGGGAAAGTCGCGTTGGTTACCGGCGCGGGGCGGCGCGTCGGACGCGCAATCGCCGTAGCGCTGGCCGAGCGCGGCACCGATATCGCTGTGCACTACCGCAGCTCGAGCGCCGAGGCCGACGCGGTGACACGCGAGATTACGGCCACAGGCGCCCGCGCAAAATCTTTTCACGCCGATCTCGAAAGCGTCGCGCAGATCGAGGCGATGGTCGCGGCGGTCGTCGCGAGCTTCGGACGAATCGACATGCTGGTCAACTCGGCGTCGGTGTTCTATCGCAAGCCAATCGAGGAAGTGACCGAACGTGACTGGGACACCAATCTCAATATCAACCTGAAAGCCCCGTTCTTTCTCGCCAAGTATGCGGGCGCGCGGATGCGCCAGCAGGGCGCGGGCAAGATCGTCAATATCGGCGATTGGGCCGGCATCCGTCCGTACAACAATTATCTGCCTTACACCGTCTCCAAGACCGGTGTGATCGGATTGACGCGCTCGCTCGCCAAGGCGCTCGCTCCCGAAGTGCAGGTGAATTGCGTTGCGCTCGGCCCGGTGCTCGCGCCTGAGGACTACGGGCCCGACGAGATCACACGGATGGTCGCGGGAACGTTGACCAAGAAGATGGGCTCGCCGCGCGACGTCGCCAACGCGATCTTGTTTCTGTGCGAAGGCACCGACTTCGCCACCGGCGCCACGATCGTGCTCGACGGCGGCCGTTTGATCGCGTGACCGGCTTTCGTAGCTTTCGTATCTCGCCGATCCGCGGCCGGGTTGCGGTTCTCGCCAGCGGCGGCCTCGACAGTTCTGTGATGCTCGCGGAGCTGGCGCGCCGCGGCCGTCACGTCTTTCCGGTTTATGTGCGCGCGGGACTCACTTGGGAGCGCCCCGAGCTTGCGACCCTCAGCAAATTTCTAGCGACGCTCGCGAACTCGCGAATCGAGCCGGTCGCAGTGCTCAATCTACCGATGACCGATATCGCGAGCGAGCATTGGAGCGTCACCGGCCGCCGTGTTCCCGGCTATCGCGCGAAACTCGAATCCAATTATATCGTCGGGCGCAATCTGAGTCTGATCGTCAAAGCCGCGATCTTCTGCGCGCACAACCGAATTGGCGAAATCGCGATGGCGGCGCTCGAGTCGAATCCGTTTCCGGACGCGCGACCGCAATTCTTTCGCGCGGTCGAGCGCGCGGTATTACTCGGCGTGGGACTGCCGCTTCGGATCCGCACTCCGTTCGCGGAAATGACCAAGGCCCAGGTCATAAGAAAGGGCATGGCGATGCACCTGGAGCTGACGCTCACTTGCGCGAGTCCGCGCGGCACGATGCATTGCGGGCGATGCACCAAGTGCGCGGAGCGCGCGCAAGGCTTCGCCGCGGCGTGCGTCACGGACCCGACGCGATACTTCCGCCGTCCGGGCTAGCTCGTGCGAAGGTCGCGCAGGACCTCTCGCGCAATTGCGAAATATCGCGGGACAATCGCCGCGCCGTGACGCCGAATCGACCAATCGAGCTGCCGGACGATCATGTGCGAAAGATATAGGGCCGAGACCTCGGCAGACGCGATCTCTCTCAGACGCTCCCACAGCGGCGCGCGTGTTTCCGTAAGTTCATACGAATAGAAGAGCAGCGTCGCGAGATCGAATGCGCGATCGCCCGCGCAGCATCCTTCCCAATCGATGACGGCGGTGATGTCGCCGTCTTCAACCAGAATATTTTGCGTATGAAAATCGAAATGAACCGCGTCTCGCGACTCAAAGCGCGAGCGCTCGGCCGTCCGCGCATAGTCTTGCATTTGAGATAGCATCGCGGCCGTTTCGACTGAGTGAGTCTTAAAGGTGTCGAGGACGCACCACCCTTGAAACCCCTCCAATACGCTTTCGACGATCCTCGCCGGCCAATCGCTTGAGAGCGACGCACCTGCGCCGGCTTGCGTCTGGTTGAGGTCGAGAATCCGCGCCAGGTGGTGCCGATCGAGGAGGTCCATCGTGCGGCCGGGAAACATCGGGCGAATCGCCCATCTGAGATCGAGGTTGCTGCCCGTGAGCAGATAAGCCGGAATCGGATAACCGCGCCGCACAAGTTCGGCGGTGATTACAATTGCGTCGTCGAGACGGAACTCGTCTCCCGCGCCCCATTTGAGCAGGTGCTCGCGTCCGCTCTGATCAAGAATGATTCGAGAAGCTCCTGATTCGCCCGCGAGTGCTGCGTCCGCAGTCCGAAAGCTCGTAACGCGGGTGCGATTGATGTCTTCGATCAATGCGGCGGCAATTTCAGTCGGGAGCTTGCTCACCGGACTCCGAGAGCGACGGCGCGGTCGCGCCGGGCTGCTTGCGGAATTCTATTTTCGCTTTGCGCTGCAACTGTTCGAGCGTCTTTTTCACGACCGCGTCTTCGTTGTAGTCGAGCAAGACCATCGCGATCTTCGGCTGCACGTCCTTCATCGTCGCGAAGTCCTCGCCCTGGCGCGCGGTCACCTTGATAAAGCTGTAGCCGAGGTTGGATGCGAAGATTTCGGTCAGATGCCCGACTGGCGTCGCAAAGACCGCCTTCTCGACCACGGGCGGCAACTGGCCCGGATGAAAGTAGCCCAGGTCTCCGCCCTTGGCCGCGGATTGGCTGTCCTCTGAGTTGGCCTTGGCGAACGCGGCAAAGTCCTTGGTGTGCTGCGCTTCTTTGTAGAGCTTTAGAATCTTGTCGTGGGCGGCGGCCTTTTGCGCGTCAGTCGGATTATCGGGCAGCTTCACCGCGATATGCGAGATCTGTACTTCGCCCGGATCCTTGACGAACAAATCGCGATGCTGGTCGTAATATTGCTTGATCTGCGCATCGGTCGGGCGAACTTTCTGAGCCCGAAACACGTCATCGAACATTTTCTCGATCATCATCGAGCCGCGCACTTGCTCCATCAACTGTGGATCCGGCGCCGCGCCTGGCAGTGTGTTCGAGCCCGCGCCGGAGACTTTGAACTCGCGCGCACGCTCGGCGACCTCCGGGTCTGAAATCACGATCTTGCGCCGCGCGGCCTCGTCGATCAGAAGCTGGCGGTTGATCAGATTTTCGGTCGCGTCCTTGAAGACTGCTTTGGTCTCCTCGGTCGAAGTCGCATTGATCATCTGCCGCTCGGTCCGGGCGTAGTCGGTAATCTCGGCGGCGGTTATCGGATGGCCGTCCACCGTGACCACCACCGGGTCTTTCGGATCCGGCTTGATCAGCGGCAGGATTCCCAGAAAGCGCTGCTGCCAGTTGAGATCCGCCTCGCCGAGGCTTCCGGTTCCGATGACTGGTCCCGATTGAGCGAGCAGACCGGGCGCGGTACAAAGAGCGACCGCGATCAAGAGCGCGGCGGGAATCGCTACCCGACGACAGGGGTTGCGCGGAATGATCATCACGGAACTTCTAACAGGCGCGACCGCTGGCGTAAATGCGCCTGAGGGCCGCGACAAGCTGCCATGACGATTTCGGGGCAGGTGCGGCGGATGTGCGTCATCGTGGCGATTATCTCGAGCGTTCTGGCGCTCATCTCGGGCGCGATCATGTTCTTCGTGATCGAGCCGCCGTTTCTCGCGTCGATCTTTCTGGCCTGCGGCGCGATCGCAATCATCTGCTTCGTTATCGCGGGCCTGGTCGGCTACTACCGTCCCTGAGCTGCCGCTCGATGCGCAGGTTGCGGCACGACCGCGGATGCGTACGCGGTCTTGCACGGCGCTCCGGGCGCGAAGAAATGCTCGACGCGGCCGGTGTCGCGGCCGAGAAATATCAAGCTCGAGGATCGCGTGCCGTAGTTGTCCAGATGCAGACACAGCGAACTCGTGCGGCCGGTTCGCGGATCGACTTCGGTGCTATGGTCCGCGAGCAATCGCGCAAGCTCCGCGCGCATCGCGATCGGATCGCGGCGGAAATCCGCGCGCTCGCCCAGCTCGGTGAAGCGGCCATACGAGCGGCTGATCTTCGGGCACTCGAAGTCATCGATATTCTGATTCGAGAGCATATGAAGTCCGGGCGTCAGCTCGACCAGCTCGATTTCGCCGTTGCGATTATACGCGACGAACGCCGCATCGCGCGCGGCGATCAGCAGATTGAAAGGATTGTAGTTCGCGCCGTTCTCGCCTGCGACGAAACGCGCTGCGTCCGCGGCGGTAGCGCAACGAAGTGCGTCGAGGCACAAGAGACCGCGCGAGCGTGCGCGAGGATTGCCGCCATCGACGACGGGACGATTCAGGAGACCACACACGAGGCCGCTCTCGCTGAGTCCAAGCCAGGTCCCGCCAGCGCGCAGATCCTTGCCGCCGACCACGTGCGGGTCATCGTTCAGCACGGTCGGATCGAGGGCAGGGCGGTCGAGAAATTCGTCGCGGTTGGCGGCGATAATGACCGGCCATTCGGGCGCAACGCGGAAGTAAATCGCAAGCGTACACATACGTATTTCATACTTGGCAGGTAAAGCCGCGCCCGCACAAGAGGGGTCGGTGGTTCCCCGATTGACTAGCCAACAGATAGGTCCTACCGGCCACGAAGACACTAAGACACAATGAATCTTCGCTTAATGCCCTCGTGTCTTCGTGGCCGCCTTAATGCCTTCCTGATGCGGCCGGACGCAGCCTGATATATTGGCCATATGGACCGGGGTGAGCGATTCGACGTATGCCTCATCGGCGCCGGGATTATCGGCAGCTCGGTTGCGATGGCGCTCGCTCGGCGCGGACTCAAGACGCTGGCGGTCGATCTCGACTTGAGCGGGCGGCTGAGTTCGAGCGAGAAGAACGCCGGCGGCGTCCGCGCGACCTGGTGGCAAGCAGTCAATATTCGGCTGTGCCGCGCTTCTATCGAGTATTACGAATCGATAGCGCGCGAGGTCGGCTTCCGCCAAAAAGGATACCTGTGGCTCTACGATTCGGCGACCTGGCCGGACGCGCTCGCGCACGTCGATTTGCAGCGCGGCCTGGGGCATCCGATCGAAATGTTGTCGCCTGGCGAAGTGGCGCGCCGAGTTCCGGAGATCGACAAGCTCGACGGGGTCGCCGGCGCAACCTTCTCGCCCAAGGACGGGCTAATCAATCCGAATCTTCTGAAGCAGCATTACCGCGCGAGCGCACTCAAGCATGGTGCGCAGTTTCTCGATCGCGTCTATGTCCTCGCGATCGAGCCCGGCACCGACGGCGTGCGCCTGGGGTGCTGGCAGGCGGACGACGCGATGCCCGACGCCGGCCTCGTGCGCCTGCTGACGCAGGACGGCCCTGGTGAAGCGGAACCCGGACGCCTGTTCGATATCCATGCGGACTCGGTCGCAATAACCGGCGGCGCGTGGTCGCCGTATGCGACGGGGTTGCTCGGACTCAAGAACTATAGCGAGCCTGTCCGCCGCCAGATCTGCCTGGTCGATAACCGGGTAAGCAACCTCGAACGCTACGGGATGATCGTCGATACCTCGGGTGTGTATTTCCACAACGAAGGGCAGCATATCCTGGCCGGGTACTCGCCGCCCGAGGAGCAGCCAGGCTATCATTTCAACTATGATGGCGAGGCGTTCTTCGAGAGCGAAATCTGGCCGCGAATGTACTCGCGGATGAGCTGCATGGAGCGTCTGCGCCACGTTACCGGATGGGCTGGGCTGTACGAAGTCAGTCCCGATCGCAGCGCGATCATCGGGCGCGCCGCGCCGCGAATCTTCGAGGCGCATTCGTTCAGCGGACGCGGCGTGATGCAGTCCTACGGAGCAGGACAGGCGCTCGCGGAGCTGATAGCGACGGGGAGCTACGGCGCGCTCGACGCGTCTGTCCTGTCGCGTGAACGCTTCGCGCGCGGCCAGCAGGTCTTCGAGGCGCTGCATATTTGAGGCTCGCGGCTCGGGTTTCCTCGATGGGACTTGGCGTGATATTGGATTTCATCTGCGAGCGGGAGCGTGGGCGCTTGCCGCGACCGCCTTGGAGGATGGATGTTTTCATCGATCGAAGACGTTATCGAGCGATTCGCGAAGAACAACTACATCGCGAGCCGCCGCATCGCGACCGTGATCTACCTGGCGACCTCGATGAAGAAGCCGGTGCTGGTTGAAGGACCTGCTGGCGTCGGCAAAACCGATCTCGCCAAGGTGCTGGCAACCTCTCTCGGCAATGAGCTGATCCGCCTCCAATGCTACGAGGGATTGGACGAGGGCAAGGCGCTCTACGAATGGGAATACGCCAAGCAGCTTCTCTACACGCAGATCCTGAAGGACAAGATCAGCGAGGTGCTAACGGGAGCCAAGGGTCTTAAGGAAGCGGTGGATCGGATCGCGAAAGAGGACGAGGTGTTCTTCTCCGAACGCTTCGTGCTGCCGCGCCCGCTCCTGAAGGCAATTAGCTCCGAAAAGCAGTGCGTACTGCTGATCGACGAAATCGACAAGTCCGACTCCGAGTTCGAGGCGTTCTTGCTCGAGTTGCTTTCCGACTTCCAGATTTCGGTGCCGGAGCTTGGGACGCTCAAAGCCAAGCATATTCCGCTGGTGATCCTGACCTCGAACAACGCGCGCGAGATGTCCGACGCGCTCAAACGCCGATGCCTGCATCTGTATATTGATTTCCCCAGCCGCGAGCAGGAGCTCGAAATCGTCAAGCTCAAGGTGCCCGAAGCGGCCAAAAAGCTCTCCGACGAAGTCGTGACGGTGGTCCAGTCGCTGCGCAAGCTCGATCTGAAGAAGACGCCCGGAATTTCCGAGACCCTCGATTGGGTCAAGGCGCTGACGCTGCTGAACGTCGAGAGCCTGGACCAGGAGCTCGTGAACGAAACCCTCGATACGATCGTGAAATACGAAGGCGACGTACGCAAGGCGCAGGAAGAGCTAAAGGATTACGTGCGCCGGGTGCGAGCCCGCCGTGGCACCGAAACCACAGGCAGCAGCGACAAAGATCTCTTGAACTGACCCCGAGCGGTCATCTTTGAGCGAAGCGCCGGGGGTCAGCTCCCGGAGCGGAGTATAGTAGGGTAGTGCAGAGGCTGTAGATGCAGGAAAAACTCGTCGAATTCGCCAAGCTGCTGCGCGAAAATGGCGTGCGCGTTTCGCTCGCCGAAACCCTCGACGCCTTCAGCGCCTCGGAAATCACCGGGCTCTCCGAACGCGACTCGTTCCGCGCCGCGCTGCGCGCCACGATGGTCAAGCGGTCGAGCGAGCTGCCGGTATTCGAGGAGCTGTTCGACGTCTATTTCTCCGGCTTGGGCGAGATCATCAAGCAAGCCAGCAAGGCAGTGCAGGACGCGCTCTCGATGTCGGATCAGGAATTCCAGAAGTTCCTCGATCAGATCGAAGAGATGCTCAAGAAGGAAGGCAAGAATCTCTCCGAGCTGGCCAAGCAGCTATTGCAGAACAACTCGGGCGCGATGGAGAAGAAGCTGCGCGAGGCGGCGCGCGCGGCGCGGCTTAAGGGAATCGAGCGCACGATCGAAGAGAACTATTTCGCCCGCGCTCTCGCCCGGGAGCTGGGACTCGACAAAATCGAGGCCGAGATCAAGGAGCTGCGCGAGCAGCTCGAGAAGATGGATCTCGGCACCGAAATGAAAGCGCGGATGGAAGAGTACCTCGAACGCCGGCTCAAGGCGCTCGAGGATATCATCCGGCGCTACGTGCGCATGGAGCGCGAGAAGCGCGACATCCGCCAGCGCGAAGACCAGAAGATGAACCAGATCGCGGAGAAGAGCTTCTATTACCTCAGCGAAGACGAGCTCAAGAAGATGCAGGAAGCAGTGCAGAAGCTCGCGCTGCGCCTCAAGAACGTGATCTCGGTGCGGCGCAAGCATTCGAAGAAGGGCCGCTTCGATATCAAGAAGACTCTGCGCAAAAACATGGATTGCGGCGGCGTGCCGTTCAAGCTGCGCTTCGAAGAACGCAAGAAGGAAAAGCCCCAGGTCGTCATCCTGTGCGACGTTTCGGATTCGGTGCGCAACGCCTCGCGCTTCATGCTCCAGTTCGTGTACTCGCTGCAGGATCTCTACTCGCGCGTGCGCAGCTTTATCTTCGTCAGCGAGATCGGCGAAGTGACCGAGCACTTCCGCACGGGCGATATCAAGGACGCCTTGGACGTGGCGCTCAAGGGCGATATTATCAACGTGTACGCGCACTCGAACTTCGGCTACGCGTTCCGCAGTTTCGTTTCCGACCATATCGGCGCGATAAACAAGCGGACTACCGTGATCGTGCTCGGCGACGCGCGTAACAACTACAATTTGCCGCACGACTGGTGCCTGCGCGAAATCCATCAGCGGGCCAAACGCGTCATCTGGCTCAACCCCGAAAGCCGCAACACCTGGGGCTTCGGCGACAGTGAGATGGACAAGTACCAGCTCCACTGCGACATGGTCGAAGAGTGCCGCAATCTCAACCAGCTTTACCGGGTCGTCGATCGTCTCGTGGTTCGCTGAGCGGCCGTGTTGCGCGGGTGTTTTCAGCCCTTTGGTTGACCACCGTTCAGCTTTGGGCCAAGATGACTCCACGGCATCGTAAAGCGCCGCCAATTCGGCGTCGCATCGCAGCCGAAGCGCATTTTCCAGAGAGCCCATCAATGGCCGGACATAGAGAAGATTTCATCCTGATGGTAGTCGGCGGAATTATCCTCGATCCGACCACCAAGGCTCCGATCGTGATGCTCAAGGACCCGGACAACCGGATGAATCTGCCGATTTGGATCGCGCCGCTGGAGGCTCAGGCGATCGCGGTCGAGCACGAAGGTGTCCGCCCGCCGCGCCCGCAGACCCACGACTTGGTGCGCAACCTGCTGGCCGAGTTCGGCGCTACGGTCGAGTCGGCGGAGATCACCGAGCTTCGCGAGACCACCTACTTCGCGCGCCTGCAACTGAAGACGCGCGAGGGCAGGGCGCTCGAAATCGACTCGCGCCCGTCGGACGCGATCGCGATTGCGCTGCGCACCAAATCGCCGATCTATGTCGCCAAGAAAGTGCTCGAAGACTCAAGCGAGCTGCGCGAGACCGAGAGCCAGTCTTCGCCCTCTGGAGCAGACCAGAATCTGGCTGGAGTCTCGCGCGACAAATGGTCGGAAATCCTCGAGCGGATGTCGCCCGACGACTTCAAGTACAAGATGTGACAGTGCTGCGCGCGAGGCCCGCCGCCGCGCGCCACGCGAGCGTCACCCGTGCATAGCGGGCGATGCCGACGAGTAACCCGCCCAGATGCCGTCAACCCGCCGCAAGATTAACCGCAAGGAGCTCAAAGCTCCCAGCGAATTCCAGAATATTTTCGAAAGCGCGCAGGAGTTCCTGCTCGACAACCTGCGGCAAGTGATCATCTCGGCCGTGATCATCGTCCTCGCGGCGGGAATCGCGATCGGCACCTACACCTACGAACGCCGGCGCGATCGCCTTGCGGGAGAAGCCTTCTACGGCGCGCTCACCGCGCTTTCCGGCAAGCAGTACAAAACCGCCGAGGAGCAGTTCGCCAAGCTCGCAGCCGCGGAACCCGAACGGCGAATCGGCAAGCTCGCGCGGCTGTACCTCGCGCAGAGCTATATGGGCGAAGGCGATTATCTGAAAGCGCGCGAAGCGTTGATCGCGTTCGTCGCCGATTTTCACGATCCGGAATTCTCTAGCCTGGCGTTGATGGACCTGGGCGTCGTGTACGAAAAGATGGGCGACCTCGCCAAGGCGCAAGGCGCCTATCAGCAGGCGGCCAACGTTCCCGGACCCGAGCAGATTCGCGCCGACCTGGCGTACGCAAGGTTGCAGGCCGAGCAGGGCAACAAAACCGGAGCGATTCAGACCTATCGCGCGTTCCTGGCCTTCCGGCCCTACGCTCAGCAGCGCGAGGAAGTACTCGAATCGCTCGCGATGCTCGGGGCAACAGCTCGGCCAGCATCGCAAGCGGCGCAGGCCCCGGATGCAAGCGCGACCGGTGGTGCAATGCCCGTCATGTTACCCCCGTCCAGCGCGCCGCCCGCAGCTCCTGCCGCGGCGCATGCCCCTCCCGCAGCCGCGCCGCACTGAACTCTCTCTCGCTGACCGCTATTTCGCGGACGCCGCCTTCTGCGCGTTGGCGAGCTCCGAATCGATGACGAAGTTGAAGGTCTTGCCCTCGGGCAATCCCACCACCGAGATTCCGTTGATAAAGAAAGTCGGTGTGGAAGAGACCTTGACCGCGTTGGCGTCGGTCTCGTCCTGCGCGATTCGCTGCGCGGCTTGAGAGCCTGCCATGCAGGCCTTGAGGACGGTGTCGTCGAGCGAGAGCTTCGCGGCCTCCTCGTCGATCTTCTGCTGGACATTCTTTGGCGTGATCTGCCCCTGGTTCGCGTAGTAGTAGCGGGCGAAGTCCCAGAACGCGTCCGGGTTCTGAAGGCGCGCACACTCGGCGCCTATCGCGGCGGTCTTGGCCCACGGATGCACGTTCAGCGGATAGTTCTTGAAGATGATTTTGATCTTGCCTTTGTAAGTCGTATTGGCCAGCGTCTCGATCTCTCCGAACGCGTGCGCGCAGAACGGACACTCGAAATCCGCGAACTCGACGATCGTGACGGGCGCGTCGGCGGGCCCCAGGGTAGGGCGGTCCTCCAGATGGATCATGCGGAGATCGGTCCGTCCCCACGGATCGGACTCGAGATCCATGAACTGCCCAATGATCGCCTTGGTCTCGTCCGGGTTCGTGAACATCACGACGCTGGCGGTCTGTCCCTTGTCGTTGGTGACGGTGACCGTGCGTCCGTAGAGGTCCTTGATACCGGTGCGCTCCAGAGGGCCAAGCCTGATCTCCTCAATCGCGGGAATGCGAAACTTTTTCTGCAGGAAGACCTTGACCGCCTGATCGCGCACCGCATCGCTCGGGACCGCGGCCATCGTCTGCGCCGGCGAGGCCGCCTCCGCGCGCGCGGCATCGAGCATCGCGCCACCAGCAATAGCGATAAGGCCAACCAACCACGCAGCCCGCATGA
>JBAPSR010000544.1:0-2781 GCA_049281755.1 Binataceae bacterium (SeqCode) | reverse complement strand
GCTTCGCCGGCAGCATCGCCAAGGCGAGGCCGCGGGCCAGTTCAAGCGCGAGCATTCATTCGGCGACGAAGATATTCCGCTGCCGAAGGTCGATGAAACCCATGGGCCGCAACAGCAGCAATCCGTCGGCGGAAACGAGGACCTCCAGAGCCCCGGCCGGGTCAATCCTGAAAACGCGCCTGACGCCGATTCGGCGCCTGACACGGGCGACCAGCGGGGCAATCTTGGGAGCAGCGGGGGCCCGTCGCATGGAATCGGCGCGGATCCGGATAGCCTGTTCGGCGCCGCCACGAAGTCCCCGATGAGCACCGAGGGCTTCGAGATATCGATCGAGGCGCGCGCGATGGCGCACGGCGCGAAGGGCGCGGGCCAGGCTTATCTGCCGCCCAAGGTTCGCACGCCGCTCAGCTCCAGTCAGCAGGCCGATGAACCGATCGCGCGCGCGGCGGTCCCGGCCGAAGATCGAACCACAATCGAGCGGGTGTTTGAACGATGAGCGAGCTAGCAGCCGTCGAAACTCCGACCGTCGCCGATTTCGCGCGCACCTTCCGCCGCGTGCAGGCGGAGATTCACAAGATCATTATCGGGCACGAACAGGCGGTCGAAGAGCTGCTCTCGGCGTTATTCGCGGGCGGACACGTGCTGATCGAGGGGGTGCCCGGAACCGGCAAGACCACGCTGGTCAAGACGCTCGGCCTGGCGCTCGATCTGAGCTTCAACCGGATTCAGTTCACAGTCGATCTGATGCCGGCCGATATCACCGGCACGCGGGTGATTCTTTCGGGCGATGACGGGCGGCGCGAGTTCACGTTTCAGCCGGGCCCGGTGTTCTGCCATATTCTGCTTGGCGATGAAATCAACCGCGCGACGCCGAAGACGCAATCGGCGCTGCTCGAAGCGATGGCGGAGCTTCAGGTCACGGTCTCCGGCATCACCTATCCGCTGGCGCCGCCGTACTTCGTGATGGCGACGCTCAATCCGATCGAGATGGAAGGAACTTATCCGCTGCCCGAAGCGCAGCTCGATCGGTTTCTGTTCAAGGTGCGGCTCAACTATCCGGACGAAGAGCAGCTGGTGCGGATAATTTCCTCGACCACGGGACCGGAAGAGGCCGGGGTCTCACCGGTGTTTGGCGCCGACGCGCCGGGCCGGATCGAGTCGCTCAAAAAGCTGGTGCGTGAGGTGATCGCGGCGCCCACGATGGATCAGTACGCGGCGCGAATCGTGCGCGCGACCCAGCCCGAGCATTCGCGCTACGTCGGCGAATCGCCGCGCTCGATGCATGACGAGATGGTGAATCGCTACGTGATGTTCGGCTCGAGCCCGCGCGGCGCGCAGGCGCTGATCATGGGCGCCAAGGTGCGCGCGCTGCTCGACGGCCGCGCCAACGTTGCGCGCGAAGATATCGAAGCGGTGGCGGTTCCCGCGCTGGCGCATCGGATCATGCTCAACTACGCCGCGCATTCCGACGCGGTTGCGGCCGAGCAGATTGTCGAGCGCGTGGTCAAATCCGCCAGCGCGGCCCGCAGTTGAGGTTTCACTGATGCTCGAAGCGCGCGCGTTCGAGCCCGAGTTTCTGAAGAAGCTTGACCGGCTGGCGCTGGGAATCAAGCGCGCCCGCACGGTCCGCGCCGGCACCCGCACGCTGGGGCGCGTGCAGGGACTTGGCATCGAGCCGGAAAATTTCCGCGAGTACGCCGCGGGCGACGACCTGCGCTTCCTCGACTGGAACGCGTACGCGCGGCTCGACCAGCTTTCGATTCGCACTTTTCGCGCCGACCGCCAGGTCGAGTTGACGATCCTGATCGATGCGAGCGCGTCGATGGCGTTTCCGGCGCGCGACGACAAACTCGGCCTCGCGCTGGCGCTGGGCGCGGCGCTGGCTTACGTGGGCATGAGCGAAAACGATCCGGTGCGGATGGCGGCGTTCGCGATGCGCCGCAACGAAATGCATCTGGAGGCGACGGGGTTTCATCGCCGGCGCGAATCTTACCTCGAGTTCAAGCCGTTCGTCGCCGCGGTCAAGTGCGGCGGCGAGACGCGAATCGGCGCGGCGGTCGATGACCTGCTGCATCATCGCAGACCCGCCGGAATCGTAATTGTGATTTCCGATTTCCTGGTCAACCAATCCGACTATGAAGACGCGCTCGCGCGGTTGGTGCTCGCGCGCCATGAAGTCAAAGCGGTGCACGTAATGGGCGAGATCGAATCGACCGGCGAATATCCGCCCGGCCTGGTTCGCGTGCGCGATGCCGAAACCGGGGAGATGCGCGAAACCGTCTTCGGACCGGAGGCGGCCGCGGCGTGCCGGCGCAAGGTCGAGGCAATCTCGGCGCGGGTGCGCGAATTCTGCACTGGGCGCGGAATCACTTACACGCGCGCGTTCGGCGCCGCGAGCCTGGAAACATTTTTCGAGCACGAACTCGCGGCGCTGGGCGTGGTCAGGTAGCCATGGGATTTCTCGTTCCGGCAAATCTTCTTTGGGCGCTCGCACTCGGCGTGCTGGTGCTGATCTACCTGCGCTCGCGCTCGCGTCCGACGCTCGAGGTTTCGAGCCTGATGCTGTTCGATGACGCGCCCGCGCCGGTCGCGAGCGTGCGCCACGTGCGGCTGGATCCGCTGTTCTGGCTCGAGGTCGCGGGAATAACCGCGCTGGTGCTGGCGATCGCCGGGATGTATGCGATGGTGCCGGTGCGCGCCGACCGCGGACGCAGCCATGCGCTGGTGTTCGATCTGGGCGCGGCGATGAGCGCGCGCGAGGGCGGGACTTCGCGGCTGGAC
>JBAPSR010000543.1:0-4900 GCA_049281755.1 Binataceae bacterium (SeqCode) | reverse complement strand
CTCCTCGGCCAGCTCGAGCTTCAAGTCCGCGGCCATCACGGCGGCGCCTTCGCGCGCGCACTGGATCGCGGTGGCGCGTCCGTTGCCGATTGCGACGGTCTCGCCTTCGCGGGGCGGGCCGTCAGCTCCGCCGCCGATTATCAGGACAAATTTTCCGTCGAGCCGTCCCATCGCCGATCTTCTCCAATCAGGACTATTTCAGAGTTTCGGCGAACAGCGCGGTCAGCTTTTCAAACGCGCGCTCCGCCTGAGGCTGGTTATAAACCGGCGCGTCGGGAGTCGTCCAACCGTGATAGGCGCCGTCGTAAACCTCGCTCTGGGATTTGCCGCCCCACGCCGCCAGCGCGCCGTCGAGCTTCTTGATCGCTTCGGCGGGCATGCTGTGATCCTCGATTGCGTGGCCGAAGTAGAGCCGCGCCTTCACGCGCGTCAGCACCAGGTGCGGACTGGCGGGAGTGTCTGAGTAGAGGCCGCCACCGTGAAACGAAGCCACCGCCGCGACCTTGTCCGGCCGCACCGCCGCCGCGCGCATCGCCATCCCGCCGGTGAAGCAGTAACCGACGACTCCCAGCTTGCCGCTCACACCGGCGTGCGCCGCCAGAAAATCCACGTATGAAGCCGCGTCGCGTTCCTGGGCCTCGGGCGTCATCGGGGCGGCTAGCTGGCCAAAGCGCTTCATGGTGCGCTCGTCGCCCATCTTCGGCGTGAAGTCGAACATCGGCGGACGTCCGGTCCGGTAAAACACGTTGGGCATCAGCACGACATAGCCCTTGGCGGCCACGCGCTCTGCCATCGCGCGATGCGAAGGGCGGATTCCGCCGATATCGGTCAGGTGGATAACGCCGGGAAGTTTGGCCGCGCCGTCGGGTCTGAATACGAATCCATCGGCGATGCCGTCGGCCGTCCGAATCTCGATAGCTTGTTCGATCACAACCTGCCTCCAGCTGTCATGCGAATTAAGATGTTTGAACTTTCCCCATATAGCACAGGCAATCGCAAAGGCTCTATCGCGAAGCCGCGCCGAAGCCGCACCGTCGATCGCGCGTACTTTAATTGAGTGGGAAGTCTGGCTTCGCCAGCGGGCCGATGGGTTAGAATTAAGTTGATGCGCGCCGAGTCAAATATCAGGTCGAACTACTCAACGATCGGCAAAATTTCACGAGGCGAACCCGGAGATAACTCCAATGGCATCACCAGCGGCAACACTTAACAAACCTCAATCGTTGGGGCACGAGGAGACTCGTTCCGGCAGCGTCGCGAGACCCGGCTACAATGTCGCGCTCGGTTACCTTCGCGGTTTCTTGGTGGTACTGGTACTGGCGCACCACTCGGTGTTGGCGTACATATGGGCACCTCCGCAAACAGCTACGCTACTTGCGCATCGCACGTCGCTGCTGAGCCAGCCGCGATTGTGGCCGGCGTTTCCGGTCTGGGGTGATGTGCATTGGGCGGGATTTAGTCTCTTCGTCTGGTTCAACGACAACTTCTTCATGTCTCTGATGTTTCTTGTTTCGGGCCTGTTCGTATGGGCGAGTCTCCAGCGCAAAGGCAGCGCGAGCTTCATCCGCGATCGCGCGCGGCGGCTCGGCATTCCGTTTCTCTTCGCCGCTGCCCTGGTCGCTCCGGTCGCCTACTATCCCGCCTACCTGATGACTGGCGCGCACGGCTTGGGCGGCTACGTTCGCGAGTGGCTGGCGTTAGGCGGCTGGTGGCCGGCGGGCCCCGCCTGGTTCATCTGGCTGTTGCTTGCGTTTGATCTCGCGACGGGCGCGATGTTCGCGGCGATGCCGCGCTTCGGAGATGCGATTGGCCGCCTTGCCTCGAATGGACGCGAGCATCCGGTGCGGTTCTTTTGGCTGCTGGTTGGAGCGTCCGCTGCTGCGTACATTCCGATGGCTGGCGTCTTCGGCCCGCTGAACTGGACCATGTTCGGACCGTTTGAGTTCCAGACCGCCCGTCTTTTTCATTACGCGGTATATTTTCTCGCCGGAATCGCGGTTGGAGCTAACGGGAGCGAGCGCGGCCTGCTCGCCCCCGATGGGAAACTTGCGCGCCGTTGGGCGCGCTGGACGATCCTGATGATCGCCACGTTTTTGACATTCGTGGCGTTAGTCGCGGCGGGGCAAGGCCGCACGCCTTCTCCAGCCGAGGCGGCTATCGTCGGCGGGGCGATCTTCGCCCTGGCTTGCGGCACCAGCTCATTCGCCTTTCTGGCGCTGTTCGTCCGATTCGCGCGGCGGCGCTTCTGGGTCTTCGACACTCTCAGCGACAACGAATACGGAATGTACCTGATCCACTACATGTTCGTGTCGTGGGTGCAGTTCGCAATCCTGGGCTTAGCGCTGCCAGCGATCGGAAAAGGGCTGCTGGTATTCGCGACGGTGCTCCTGCTGAGCTGGGGAACCAGCGCCGCGATTCGCGGTATCCCAGTTGTGTCGCGGATCGTTTAAGGCATCGGTGCCTTCGCGATTAGTTACTCCGCTCCCTGAAGGGCACTGTCTATGCGCAGGATTGCTACAATCTCATTCGTTCTGGTTCTCCCGCTGATCCAGGGATGCTTCGCGGCGGCGGCTCCGCTGGCGTCTCCCGCGGTCGAGGGCCTGAGCTCACTTACCGGAACGGCAGGCAGCACTACCACGGGATATTTTGCAAGTCAGTCGCAGATCGATCTCAACAAGGCGAATATCGAGCAATTAAAAGCGCAAGCCCAGTTGACGCAGGCGCAGACCGAGGATCTGCGCGTGAAGCGCGATCAATTGGACAGCGAACGTGCGGCGACAGTTGGAATCCTGCGCGACGCGGCCCGGGCTCGCAACGATCCCACCCTCGCCGACCTGGCAATCTGGGTAGAAGCCGGCGGCGATCCGGACTACGCGATGAAGTACCTGCTCACGCCACCGAAAGCCGCTGATCCAAAAGCCCTCGCCGGCGCCGAAGACTGATCTCAGTGGCCACCGCTTCCAGTCTTACAAACTAATCGCGGGTCGAAGCCGTGCGCGCGGCTAGGTATAGCGGGCGGCCGGGCGGGCGGTTGGGAAGCGCTTCAGGTACTGGAAGAACATCGCGAGCGCGCGGTCGGCATCGATCAGCAGTCCTTCGCGGAAGCGAATCGTGCTCATGATTGGCGTGTCTTCCTCAATGAGGCGCTTGAAGAATGCCTCGCTGATTTGCATGCGCTGTTCGCGTTCTTCCGCGCTGCCCTCGCTTTTGGGCGTAGCCGTGACGCTCCATCCGTGCGTGCGGCCGTCAGGGGTCGGCGATCCTGTCGCCATCGAGAGCACACGCATCCCGTTGAGGATGCCCGCGAGCGCGATGGTGTTGGTGCCGGTTACGCGGACCGATTGGTCGAAGACGCCGAGCTGCGGATCCTCGAAGCGGGTGTCATAGTTTATCTGATATGGACCGACCGCGATCTTGTCGGGATCGCATTCGATCTTGAGCCCGTGCAGAACCCGCAGATGCTGAAAGTCCATCGAATTGGTAAACGGCACCCACGGCTCTACCGGCAGGTCAAAAGCTTCGGCGGTGCGATAGTCAAGATCTGACTCCGCGTAGCCGGGAAAGTCGGCGACGTCGAACAGCGGCTCGGCGCCATTGAAGGCCCAGATAAGGCCCCATTTTTCGGCGGTCGGAAATTTGAACAGCTTCGCCGCCTTCGGAATTTTTTCCGATGCGGGAATTTTGGTGCATACCCCGTCGCATCCGTATTGCCAGTGATGAAACGCGCAGCGGATATCATCGCCGATTACTTTGCCCAGGCTCAGATCGGCGCCCAAATGGCGGCAATACGCCGACATTACGGCCGCGCGCCCGCTCTCGCCGCGATAAACAATCGCGCGTCCTTCCAGAAAATCGCGGCCGAGCACCTGACCGGCGGCGACCTCGTCACTGCGTGCGATTGCGTACCAGCACTGATGGAATCCGCCCGAGGCGTTGCGCGCTCGCGCGCTCGATTCGGCCGGCCGCGTGCGGCGCGAGATCGGACGGGTTAATCCTGAAGCCATCGAAACCTCCTCAGATGCCGCTGTAGCGCAGGTTCAGGCGAATGCGGGAAGACGTACCATGAAAATTTCGGCGTCGGCGGTCACTTCGAATTTTTCGCCCGCGCTCGATGAGTCCAGTCGCCACGCGCTGTGCGTTTCGAGTGTTTCACCGGCAGAAGTAGCTATAGCGCCCCGCAACAGGAACATCAGTTCGCCGGGCGAGGCGCCGCGACTGGTATGCGCCGCGCCGCGCGGCGCGCGCAGCAGGCAAATCTCAATCCCGCGCTCGCCGAATGCGCCGAGCCGTTTGATCTCGAAGCCTGCGGCCGCCGGCTGCCAGGAGAAATTGTCAACGTTCATTATCACCGGCTCTTCGAACCGCGGCGGCGGATACTCGATCGAGCGTCCGTTCACGTACTCCCAGATTGCTTCGTAGCCGTCGGCTCGCACCTTGCGGCCATCGGATCTGGCGTAGGTAAAAACGCCGGCGTCAAACTGGCCGAGGTCGCACATTTTCTCGTAGCCGGAATTGAGCTGCTGATAGCTCATGAAGCCGTATCCGGATGCGCCGCCGATCTGCAGCAGCAGCACGATCGATCCGGTCGCGTCCTGCTGCGGGCCGTAGTAGGTACCTTCGGGGAAATATCCGACCATCCCCGGCCGCAGGTTTTTTCCGGGCGCGATATTCATCGCGCCCTCCATGCACAGGCGCACCTGATCGAAGTTATGGCGATGGCGCGGGGTGTAGTAATCGCCGACGGTACGCACGATGCTCAATTCGAAATTATCCGGCGCGCCCGCGGTCCCCTGGAGCAGACGCTTGAAATCGATCGCTCCCGAGCGATGACCAGAGACCGGACCGTAGGTGAGCTGTTGCCCATGCGCGATCAGCATAGCGGCGGATTATCGCGACCGGC
>JBAPSR010000542.1:0-10551 GCA_049281755.1 Binataceae bacterium (SeqCode) | reverse complement strand
TGCGCGATCAATTCGGGCGTTTTCCAGTCGCGCACCAGAGTCGCGTTGGGCGCGAGCTTCGCAATCTCTTCGGAAGTGACCGTAGGATGATAGTCGTCGCTGCCCATCAGAATCATCAGCGGCGTCTTGACCGTACGCACGAAATCGCGCGAGACATTGAACACGAAATCGCCCGCGTACATGCGGTCGCGAAACTCGCGCAGCCCGGCATCGTCGATCTCCGGATGCGAGGATTTTAGCGCCTGCCCCCATCCGTCGAACATCGCGAAGAATAGCTCGCGATTCTTCGGCGAAAGTCCGATCGGGTTCTGCAGCACCGCGGCGCTCACGCGATGGGGCGCTGCCTCGATCATTCCCATCGAATACGAGCCGCCGATACATCCGCCGAGCAGATGGCATTGCCTGATGCCGAGATGGTCGAGAAGCGCGATATGGTCTTGGGTGTAGGTATGCCATCCGTCGGCGCGGTTGAGCGGCGCGCGGGATTTTCCAGCATTGCGCTGATCCATCGCGATCACGCGAAAATCTTTTGCGAGGTCTTTGGTTGGATCGAACGGACTCTTCGCCCAGAACTCGATCGAGGATCGCATCCCGCCGGGTGCGAACAGCAAGATCGGATAGCCCGCGCCGAATTCTTCGTAGTAGAGCGAAACTGGACCGCGTTCGAATGTGGACATCGAGATAACCTCCGCTGCGAACGCGCTACGACGCCATCCTGCGCCGCTGCGCCTCGGTTTCGGCGCTGTTTCCGAAATCCGGCTCTGGCTCCGGCACATACTTTTCGCCGGTGCGCCAGGCGTGAACAAGCCTGGTCGCCGATTCCATGTAGGTATAGACCACCGGCGTAATGTACAGGGTCAGGAACTGCGAGAAGAACAGTCCGCCGACCACCGCTGCGCCTAGCGGGCGGCGCGATTCCGCGCCCGCGCCGATTCCGATCGCGATCGGCAGCGTGCCCATCAGCGCCGCTGCGGTGGTCATCATGATCGGGCGAAAGCGGACGATCGCGCCCTCGAAGATTGCCTCGGTCGGCGACTTGCCCTCGGTGCGCTGCGCGTCGAGCGCGAAATCGATCATCATGATCGCGTTTTTCTTGACCAGTCCCACCAGCATCACGACGCCGACGAATGCGAATAAGTCGAGTTCCATTCCGAAAATCCATAGCGTCAACAGCGCGCCGAAGCCGGCGGCGGGAAGTCCGGAAAGAATCGTGATCGGATGGATGAAGCTCTCGTACAGGACTCCCAGCACCAGGTAGATGACGAGAATCGTCATGATCAGCAGCATCCCGAGGTTGCCGAGCGAGTTCTGAAAAGCCTGCGCGGTGCCCTGGAAATTTGCGGTGATGGTGTCGGGTAGAGTGTCGCGCGCGAGCGCTTGCACCTGGCCGAGCGCTTTGCCAAGCGAGACTCCGGGCGCCAGATCGAACGAGATCGTGGCGGAAGGCAACTGCCCGTAATGATTTACCTGCAACGCGCCGAGCGAGCGCGAGAACTTGACCACCGTATCCAGCGGCACCAGCGAGCCGCTTGACGAGCGCACGTAGAGCATCGCAAGCGTGGCCGGATCCATCTGATACTGGGGCAGTACCTGCATGATGACCCAGTACTCGTTGTTGGGCGCGTAAATGGTCGAGATCTGGCGCGCGCCGTATGCGTCGTCGAGGGCGTTCTCGATCGCGCTAGCGGTGACGCCGAGCGCATGCGCTTTGTCGCGATCGATCTTGATCGTTACCTGCGGATTTTGCACCTGGAGATCGCTGTTGACGCCGCGCAGATCTTTGAGCGTGCGCATCCGCTTCTCCAGGATCGGCGCATACTTGTACAGCGACTCGGTGTCGGGACTCTGCAGCGTCATCTGGTACATGCTGCGCGTGAATTGCGCGCCAATCCGGATCGGCGGCGGGTTTTGCAGGAACACCATCAGGCCCGGCACCGAGTTTACGATCGGGCGCCATTTATTGATCAGTTGATCGGCGCTGAGCTTGCGATCGGCGCTCGGTTTCAGATGGACGAACAGCATTCCGGAGTTGGTCCCGCCCGACGGACCGGCGCTGCCGACGCCTGCG
Organism: Binataceae bacterium (SeqCode); assembly: GCA_049281755.1. Taxonomy (GTDB): domain Bacteria; phylum Desulfobacterota; class Binatia; order Binatales; family Binataceae; genus JBARDN01. Next base: position 8,483 of record JBAPSR010000542.1, on the reverse strand, counting down.
AAGTATTGCCGAATGTTCGGATCGTTCTTGAGCAGGTTCACGACCGCGAGCTGGTGCGTCACCATCGAGTCGTATGAAATTCCCTGCGCCGCCTGCGTGAACATGATCAATTCGTCGGTGTCTTCGCTGGGCAGGAAGCCTTTGGGAATCGCATAGAAGAAATAAATCGTCACGACGAGGATCAGCCCCGACACGAGCATCGTGGCCGGGCGATGACGCATCACCCAGGCGAGGCTCCTCTGGTAGCCGTCGAGCACCACGTCGAAGTAATGCTCCGTGACCTGGTACATCCGCCCGTGCTTTTCGCTCTTGGGAGGCTTCAGAAAGCGCGAGCAGAGCATCGGGGTCAGAGTCAGCGAGACGACGCCGGAAACCAGAATCGCGGCGCCGATCGTGACTGCGAACTCGTGCAGCAGGCGGCCGAGAATCCCGCCCATGAACAGGACCGGGATGAACACCGCGGCCAGCGACAGCGTCATCGACAGGATCGTGAAGCCTATTTCGCGCGCGCCGTCGAGCGACGCCGTCAGCGCGTCCTTGCCCATCTCCATGTGCCGCACGACGTTCTCGAGCATGACGATCGCGTCGTCCACCACGAAGCCGACGCCCAGCGTGATCGCCATCAGCGAAAGATTGTCGAGCGAGTAGTCCAGCGCCCACATGACGCCGAACGTTCCGATGATCGACATCGGCAGCGCGAGACTCGGGATGATCGTCGCCGACAGGTTGCGCAGGAACAGGAAGATCACCATCACGACCAGCGCCACAGTCAGGAGAAGCGTGAACTGCACGTCGTCAACCGAGGCGCGAATCGTCTCCGAACGGTCGCCCAGAATTTCGATATGCAGCCCGGCCGGCGCCTGCTCGCGGAACGAGGGCAGCAGCTTGGTGACGTCGTTAACCACCTCGACCGTGTTGGTTCCAGGCTGGCGCTGGATTGCAAGCACGACTGCCGGCTCGCCATTGGACCAACTGTTGGTCTTGTCATCCTGCACGCTATCGAGCACGCGCCCAATATCCTCGAGGCGCACGGGCGCACCGTTGGTGTACGCAACGACCAACGGCCGATAGGCCGCGGCGTTCATCAACTGGCCGCGAGTATCGACGGTGAAGGACTGGTGCGCTCCGTAGAGCGTGCCGGTCGGAAGATCGACGTTGGCGTCCTGGATTGCCTGTGCAACTTCGTCGATTCCGATTCCGCGCGACGCTAGTTTTTTCGGATCGAGCTGGATCCGCACCGCGTACTTCTGCGCGCCGTACACCTGCACCTGCGCGACCCCCGACACCATCGAGATGCGCTCGCCCAGGTAGGTCTCGGCGTACTCGTCGACCTGGGAGATCGGCATCGTGGTCGAGCTTAGCGAGAGGTAAAGCACCGGCGAGTCTGCGGGATTAACCTTTTTGAAGGTCGGCGGACTCGGCATTCCTTGCGGAAGTTGCGCCAGGGTCGCAGTGATCGCCGCCTGCACGTCCTGCGCCGCCGCATCGATATTGCGCGAGAGCGTGAACTGCAGCGTGATATTGGTCCCGCCCAGGATGCTGGTCGAGGTCATCGAGTCCAGTCCCGCGATAGTCGTGAACTGCTTTTCGAGCGGAGTCGCGATCGACGACGCGATCGTGTCCGGGCTCGCACCGGGCAAGCTTGCGAAGACGACGATTGTCGGAAAATCGACGTTGGGCAGATCGCTCACCGGCAGCAGCCGATACGCCATCATTCCGAAGAAGACGATCGCCAGCGAAAGCAGCGTCGTCATCACCGGCCGGCGTATGAACAGTTCGGCGATATTCACGAAGCCGCTCCGCTGCTGCCGCTGATTGCGGACTTGATCGTAACGTGCGCGCCCGGCACCAGGCGTAACTGGCCGTCGGTCACCACCGTCTCTCCGCTCGTCAGTCCGCGCTCGACCACGGTTTGTCCGTCGTCCGAGGAGCCGACCACCACCGGCCGGCTCTGCACTTTCATTGCTCGATCGACCACGAAGACATAGGAGCCGTCGGCCCCGGTCTGGATCGCCTGCGATGGCACCACGACGGTGCCCGGCCGCTCATCCAGAATCAGATTCGCGTCCACGAACTGGCCCGGCCATAACTTGCCGTCCTGATTGCTGAAGAGACCTTTGAGCTCGATCGTTCCGGTTTTCATGTCCACGGAATTATCGATAAAGCTCAGATTGCCTTTTTCGAGCACGCCCTGCTGGCCCGGAATCGTTACTTCGACCGGCAGCGTGCGTCGCGCCATGCCCTGGCGCACGTCGGGCAGGCTTTGTTCGGGGACCGAGAAATCGACATACACCGGACTAATCTGATTGATCACAACCATCGCAGTATCCGCGTTGTTCTTGATCAGATTTCCCTGATGCACCAGCAGGTTGCCCGTCCGACCGTCGATCGGCGCGCGAATCGTGGTGTAGGCAAGATTGAGCTTCGCGGTTTGAACCTCCGCCTCGTCGGCGGCGACCGCGGCCTTGTCGGCCGCGGCGGTCGCGTGGGCCTGATCATATTGTTGCTGCGAACCGACTTTCTGCTTCAGCAGGTATGCGTAGCGGCTCTCGTCGGCCGTGGATTGCGCCTCCTTCGCCTGGTCGCGTGCGAGGTTGGCCTGGGCCTGGAGCAGGGCGGCTTCGAACGGGCGCGGGTCGATTACAAACAGCAGATCGCCGCGTTTGACGTCTTGCCCTTCTTTGAAATGGACTTCAGTGATCACGCCGTCGAGCTGCGCCTTGATGTTGACCGTCGAGTAGGCTTCGACGCGGCCGATCGCATGCAGCCGTGTCGCGACGGTTTTCTGCTCCGCCTTTGCAACCAACACGGGTACGGATTGTTGCCCGTATCCTGCTGCTTGCTGCCCGCGGCATCCCGCGCCCGCGACGCTCGCCAGCACAGCGGCGGCGCTCAACACGGACAGCATGCGCGCGCGTGCGCCGAAGTTGAGCTGTCCGCCGGATATCCATTGCATCCGAATCTTCCGCATCCGTATCTTCAACTCAGTCGTGCCTTTCAAAACTCCGCGCTCGAGCGATAGTCCGGAAAAAAGCGACTCGCGCGGCGCGATCAATCGATCCCTGAATCGTTTAAGCCAGCAAATCTTATCAGGCAGATGTTACACGAGGAAAAGGGGTGAATGACTGAACCGCGCGCGCGCCGCCGGTCAGCGGTCCGCGCGCGCAGGATGAGGAGTGCGAATTCTGAGCTAGCGCGCTGAAGCCGTTTGAATCCAGCGAGAGCGTCAGATGCTCAGATGATAAAGCTCGGACACATTGTCGTGCAGGATGAAATTCTTCTCATCCTCGGAGAGCTTCGCGGTCTGCTTCTTCAGGATCTCCTGCGACCACGGCCAGGTCGAGTCGCTATGCGGAAAATCGTTGGCCCACATCAGGCGCCGGACGTTGCACATCTTCGTCATCTGGAACGCGACCCAGTCATCTTGAAATGTGACGTAGACATTTTCGCGAAAATACTCGCTCGGCATCTTCGATAGCGTTCCCGCCGGCAGCCAGTAGCGATGCCGATCGTATGCGTGGTCCATCCGGTACATGTAGTGCGGAACCCACCCGGCGTCCGCCTCGACGCATACGACTTTCAGCTTCGGATGGCGCTCGAACACGCCGCTCAGGACGAACGTGCCGATAATATCCTGGCATCCGCGGATGATCGCCAGAAAGCCGTTGAGCCGCGGTCCGCGCGTTTGGAACATGCTGTCGTTTCGGCTGGTCAGGATATGGAAACTCAGCGGCATCTCCAGGTCCACCGCGGCGCGATAAAAATCGTCGTAGACGGGACTGTCGTAATCCTCGACCGCGGGATTCCCGGGCATCATCACGCCCTTGAATCCAAGCTCCTTCATCTTGCGCAGATCCTGGATACCCTCGGCCGGCGAGCGCATCGCGGTCTGTCCGACTCCGATCAGGCGGTCCGGGTGATGCGCGCAATACTCGGCCATCCAGAGGTTGTAAGCGTCGAAGCAGGCCTTCTTGTAATCCATGTCCGCATGATTGCACAGCAGCATCCCCACAGTGGGATAGATGACCTCGGCGGAAACGCCATCGCGGTCCTGATCGCCGAGGCGCGCCTCGGGATCCCATCCGCCCCGATGCATCTCCTCGAACTTGACGCCGCCGACCGCGAGTTCCTTTGCGCTCTTGCCGGCGGCCGCAAGCAGGCCCATCGGAATCGAGCGCTCCATGTCCTTGACCACGAACACGTCGCCCATTTTGTCGTCGCGCACTACGTGCGGAGCACTGTCTTTATATTTTGGATCGATTCGATCGACGTAAGTGTTAGGCGGTTCAGTGATATGCGAATCTGCGGAGATAATCGGCTTTTGCATCATACGTACCTCGGATATTTCCGTGCGCGATGCGGTTGCGGTCTGAGCATCCTTATATCGAATTGTCGATGCGGCGTACATCAAACAGCAGTGACACTCTCGCGTCGCTTGTATCCGCATGGCAAAATAGACGGCTCGAACGATGCAGGAATCAATCAAATACGCGTTCGATCGTACGGCTGAGACTTACGATCGGGGGCGGCGCAAACTCGTGCCCTGTTTCGACGAGTTCTATCGCGCCGCTATCGACGCGCTTCCGTTTGCGCGCGAGCGTGAAATCGCCGTGCTCGACCTTGGGGCAGGCACCGGACTGCTCTCTGCGTTCGTTGCGTTCTCCTATCCGCGCGCGCGAATCGTGATGGTCGATATTTCGGACGAGATGCTGGCGCAGGCGCGCGATCGCTTCGCGGCCGGCGGCGCGCGTTTCAACTTCGAGGTCGCCGACTACGGCCTGGGTCAAATAACCGGGCGTTACGACGCGGTCATCTCCGCGCTCTCGATTCATCATCTGTCCGACCAGCAGAAACGCGCGGTCTATGCGCAAGCCTATGCGGCGCTGAACGATGGCGGCATCCTGATCAACGCCGATCAGGTGCGCGGCGAGACTCCGGCGCTCGAAATCCGTAACCACGCGATGTGGATCCGGCGCGCGCGCGAAATCGGCGCCTCGGAACCCGACTTAGCCGCCGCGCTCGAACGGATGAAGTTCGACCGCACCTCGACCGTGTCCGAGCAGCTCGGATGGCTCGGCGCGATCGGGTTTCGCGAAGTCGGCGTCGCCTACCGTAATCTCATTTTCGCGGTCTATTCCGGAATGAAGTAGCCGCGCGCGTCATCAGACCCGCGTCCGGATTTCCAGCAGATGGCGATTGAGCTCGCGGAAGTACACGACCCGTCCGCCGAGCGAAGTGCCGACCTGCATATCCTCGGGTGATCGCGGCCCGCTGCCGTACGCGAGGTTTGCCATTTTGATCCGCCCGAAGATCGCGTCGAACTCCTCTTCGCCGACATGAAACGCATAGTGATGCACTTCCTGCGGGCGCCACCGGTCGTCAAAGTCCATCGTGAAGGTCGCGTTCACCCTGACTGCCGCGAACGGACCCATCGGTCCGTCGTATGTCAGCCCGAACAGATCGGCGAAGAATTTTGCCGAAGCCACCTTGTCGTTCGCCGGAACGATCGTGTGATTGAGTGTTATGCTCATGGCTAACCTCCGCGAGAAAAATACTCGGGTCGTGCGCGCGGCTATGTCTATTCCTCGAACAGGCGGTCGCCGCGAAATAGGCGCTCGGCTATCTGATAGGTTTGCCCCTGTGCCCGCACCGTCGGTGAATGCGCCGCCAGGTAGCGCGCCGTCGAGATCATCACGTTAGCGCCGCCTCCACGCGGAAGCATCGAGTACTGACGCACTGCCGCTTCGAGATCCTGAATGGTATGGAAATCGCGATCCTCGCGCAGCATCGCGTGCCCGATCGCGGCGATAAGCTTGCCGCCGTCGCTCGACGACGCCGCGAAATATTCCGCAACGATCGCCGCAACCTCGTTCACCTGCTGCTGCAGGTTGAGCAGGGAAGGAAGCGCCTCTATAAGCTCGGCAGGGGGCCGCGATGCACCGTTGTTGCCGCGTGGGATCCGGGTCATGGGGATATTTAAAAACCGGTCGAGATAAACGCTCATCGCCGCGTCGAACGCGCCGCGAATCAGCTCGACCGACGGCGCACGCCGCAGCGCCTGATGCACCGCGTTCGAGAACGTGTAGCTGTGATGCGCGGTATCCCAGTCACCAAATTCATTGCTGACGTGAAATCGCGCGATCCGCACCGATGCCGCATACGCCGCCGAACCTCCCAGATCCGCGGGGCTGCATCCTTCGCGCAGCGCCGCCAACATCGAATCCGCGATCGCTTGCGGGTCGTCGCCCAAAATCACGTCGGCCAACGCTTCGCGCCCCGGCCATGAGCCCTCGGCGCGGCGCCCGGCCGCGAGCGCATCGGCGATTCCCCCGAACGCCTGCTCGACAATCGCGACCAGATCGACGGGGCTGCGCCACGCGTTGGCTTCCTCCATCCTGTCGGCCGTCGCGTAGCTGCGCGCCAGGCTCGCCAGGACGCCGTCCGCGCGATCCCATCCCGCGTGGTCGAGCGCCTCGAACGCCTTGCTGGTGAAATCGAGCACGTGGCCGCCGGTCAGGAAGCGATGGTCGGTGGCCGCCGCGAACATCATGTCGGCGACTTCGCGCGCAGGGATGCCTCCGCGCACCGCGCTGGTGATGCATCGTTCGGCGCCCTCCGCGTCGCGCACCTCGACGAAACTCCGCAGCCATCCCTTGAGCGTCGATGCGCTCGCACTGTGCGCGCCGGGCAGCGGGCGCACCATGAAGCGCGGAGGATTCCCGTCGCAATCGGCGGCGACGCTGGAAAGACCCTGGTACAACGCGCGCTGCCGATCCTGCGCCTCGAGCGACGGCAACAGATTCATCATGCAGGTCAACGTCGTCAGCCCCGCACCCCAACCATCGCGGCGATGCGCCACGCCGAAATCAAGCCCGGCGCGAAAAGTCGCGACGGCGCCGCCTTCGTCGCGCGCGGAAAGTGCGATCACCGATTTTGCGATCACTAGCGGAATATCGCGTTCCAGCCCGTCGCCCAGGCGCGCGAGATAATGCCGGCGCAGATCGCGATGCTCCGCCAGATCGACCATGATTTCTCCGGCTTCGATTTTCACCGGAAACGCGCGCACGTCATCGGCCCATTGGTCGAAAGTGCCGCCGGTTGCGAGGTCGAAGCGCGCGTGATGCCAGTGGCAGGTCAGGATGCAATCCTTCACCGTGCCGCGATCGAGCGGAAAGCCCATGTGCGGGCAGCGGTTGTCCACCGCAAAGATTTGGCCGCCCGAGTTGAATAGCGCGATCACGTTGCCCTCGAGCGTGACCGTGCGGCTCGCGCCTTCGGGCAACTCGGCAAGGCTTGCGGCTGCGACGAAACGGGTTTGACTGGCGGCTGGCTCCATCGCGGACTCCTCCCGGCGAAGCGGCGTCGGACATGATTAGTAAAGTACTCTCTATCGTAATTATGTCAAGCGATGTCTTGATTAAAGCTTCAGCTCCGGTAGGATCGCGCTATGCGTTCAGGCTCGAGCCAATCCGACACCCGCACCGACGACCGGATTCTCTATATTCTTAAAACCAAGGGGCCCGAGACTGCCGCGGCGCTTGGACGCCGCCTGAAGATTACCGCGATGGCGGTGCGGCAGCACTTGTACCGCTTCCGGGCGGCAGGCTTGGTCGATTACAGCGATGAACGCCGCAGGGTAGGGCGCCCGGCGCGCATATGGAGAATTACAGAACGCGCGGCCGATCGCTTTCCCGAGAGCCACGCCGAGTTGACGCTCGAGATGATCGGGGCGATTCGCAGCGCATTCGGCGAAGCTGGACTCGAAAAGCTGCTCGTCGCGCGCACCCGGCAACAGCTAAAGGATTACCGCGCGCGGATGAGTGAAGCCGGACCGTCGATCACCGATCGCGCCCGTGCGCTCGCCGAAATTCGCAAAGCACAAGGCTATATGGCCGAGTCCGCGGCGCGCGCTGACGGCACCATCCTGCTCGCCGAAAATCATTGTCCGATCTGTATCGCCGCCGCCGAATGCCAGGGACTATGCCGCGAGGAGCTGACGCTGTTCCGCACGCTGTTCGGTAAGTCCGCAACCGTCGAACGCATCGATCACATCCTCGCCGGCGCCCGCCGATGCGCCTACGTGATCACGCCCGCGAGCTGACGCCTCACGGAGCTTCGGTCGAGAACGCGATCTTCGGATTTTCGCTCGCGCTGAGGCTCCGCGAGCACAACGCTCCACACGCCCGGGCTTCGATCGGAATCGAAGCCCGGGACGGGGAGCAGTGCAAAGACGGTGCGATCTGATCTCGCCGGTTCTGCCGGCGAGCAACGTAATTTGGCCGAGCTCGATACGCTGCTCAGCGCACACCAATACTCGGTGCGGGCGGTGACGATGTTGTCACTGATGGAATCGTGGCCTTTCCGCAGACTGCTCCGGAGATTCCCGTTATGAGATCCGATGTTACAGCGCTACTTTCACTGACCTGTATTTCGTCTGAGCCGGTCAGCGACGGAAGCGACAACGTGATCGCGTCAACCTCGAC
>JBAPSR010000541.1:0-2162 GCA_049281755.1 Binataceae bacterium (SeqCode) | reverse complement strand
GATCGAGAACTTGCGCGCCCAACCGATCGCCTTGTCGAGCCGGGTCAGCACGGCCGCATCGGCGAGCAGGATCTCGTCGCCTTTGCTGATCTGGTCCGATGCCTTGATGTCCGCCATTTATCCCTCTTCGTATCCCTCCGGTTGTTTCGACGCCGCATTCAAAGCGTAGCAAGCGCGGCTCGCGCTGGTCAACAAAACCTCAAAAATTGCTAATGCTCCGGCGTTCGTCGATGAAGCAATTCTTGCGGACGTAATCCGAACCTGGGCATAGAGGCGCCTTTGAAACGGCGGCAGCCGTCGAATTTCGGTGGGTTCGTTTGGTATCTTTTGATGCCGCCGAAAAATTATTCTCCTTGCGGATGCTGCCGAATTCCGCTCGATGGGTTCGTTTTATGCGCTTTTTTGGTCATCGAATTTTGGACGTTTCGACCGGCAAAAAACTAAACACGAAGGCACCAAGGAAGACCAAGACACCAAGACACGAAGAAGATTCATTTCCGCGCGCGACGCGCGGAAATGCGTCAGTGCTTTGTGCCTTCGTGTCTTGGTGGTTGGATTGATGCCTGTGCCTGATGCTTCCACGCGATCAGTTTTGCACGAAGCGGAATCGGGCATAAGGCTGAACAGTTCAGCCATGAACAAACCTGGCAAAAACCCGAACGATCGTTAGGCTGGCGTCCGCGAACGCCCAAAACGCGCAACCCCGTCTGCCGCAAGGGTTTTACACGCATTTTGGGGCTCGACACAGGCTCGATTGAGGGCACGACCCCTCAAAAACCCCGTGCACAATTTTCCGGATTTTGCGCCTCGGCGCCCTGGGAACGCCAATCTCCTGATTGGCGGCTTGTGCCTGCACACGCCAATCGGGAGATTGGCGTTCCCGGGCCTGCCTCACATCTTCAGGACGGCGGCGCCTTTTATTTCGTCGTGCTTGAGCATCGTCAGGGCGTGGGTTGCGTCGGTGAGGTCGAACGGGACTGTGCTGGTGCGGATCGGAATGGCGCCGGCGATTTTCAGGAACTCTTCGCCGTCGGCGCGGGTGTTCGCGGTGACGCTGCGAATCTCGCGCTCCTGAAACAGCAGGTTGTAATCGAGCTCTGGAATCGGACTCAGGTAGATGCCCGCGATTGCCAGGATGCCGCCGCGGTCGAGCGCCGCGAGCGCGGGCGTGACCAGGTTTCCGGCGGGCGCGAAGAGAATCGCGGCGTCGAGCGGCGCGGGCGGTCGCTCGTCGGCGCCGCCAATCCATTCGGCCCCGAGAGCGCCGGCGAGATCGCGATGCACTCCACCGCGCGACATCACGAACACGCGGCATCGCCAATGCCGCAGCACCTGGAGCGCCAGATGCGCCGAGCCGCCGAAGCCGTAGAGTCCGACAGTCGCGCCCGGCTTGACTTCGGCGCGCTTGATCGCGCGGTAGCCGATTATTCCCGCGCAGAGCAGCGGAGCGGCATCCTGATCGGCGATCGCGGCGGGAATCGCATAGGCAAAGGCCTCGCGCACGACCGCGTACTCGGCGTATCCGCCGTCGCGGTCCCATCCGGTGAAGAGCGCATTGGGGCACAGGTTCTCGCGTCCGCGCAGACAATAGGCGCACGCGCCGCAGGTCTGGCGCAGCCATGCGATTCCGACGCGATCGCCGACGGCGAAGCGCGATGCGCCCGCGCCGTTTTTATCGACCACGCCGACGACTTCGTGTCCGGGGATGATTCGCGGATGCTTGCGCGCGAGATCGCCTTCGGCGACGTGCAAGTCGGTGCGGCATACGCCGCAGGCGCGGACGCGCACGCGGATCTCGCCGTCGCCGGGTTCAGGAATCGGCGCTTCAATCTTTATCAGCGGCGTCGATTCGATTGGCCCCGGCCACTCTATCGCCATCGCGCGCATGAGATTCACCAGGGTTCAGCTTACCTGCTCTGGAGAGAAGTTGCCTTCGATCTGGGGCAGAGGCAGCGCGGTCGTAATTCGGTGCGCTTTCGAATTGTAGCAAACGCCAGCGCGTCGTATCTCATTACAAATCCACTGAAATTACTGTTAGTCAAAATTTGATACCACAACGTAGTTTTTTCCCTCAAAAAGCCGATTTGACATAAGATTGCGGGTTGACGCTAACTGGTCAGTCGCCGTTCGCGGGGCAAACGCCCTGATTGAGCTTGAACCGC
>JBAPSR010000540.1:0-2054 GCA_049281755.1 Binataceae bacterium (SeqCode) | reverse complement strand
CGGCGCGTGATCATGTCGTCGAGGTCGATTCGTCCCTGGCGATAGAGATCGATAATCCGCGGCATGTCGATCCGGAAGCGGTTCGAGCCCATGAAGCATCCCTGGATGCGCTTCTCATAGAGCAGTGAGAAACCGTCCACGTCGACTTTCTGCCCAAGCGGCACCATCCCGACGATGGTCGCGATTCCACCGGGTCGAATCGATTCGTAGGCCTGCTCGGCGGCGACCTTGAGGCCGATCGCCTCGAACGAGTAATCGACGCCGTCGCCCGTCAGCGCGCGAATCTGCTCGACCGGATTGCCCGCCGACGCATCGACCATATGCGTCGCGCCCAGCTTCTTGGCCAATTCGAGTTTGGTCTTGAACTTATCCACCGCGATGATCATCCGCGCGCCCGCGATGCGCGCGCCCTGGATGATCGCGAGTCCTACGCCGCCCGCGCCGAAGACCGCGACCTGCGAGCCCGGTGAGACCTTCGCGGTATTCAGCGCCGCGCCGACTCCGGTCATGACGCCGCATCCGATAAGCGCGGCGCGGTCCAGCGGTACGTCGTTGTCGATCTTCACCAGCGCATTCTCATGCACCAGCATCTGCTCCGCGTATCCCGAGAGATCCGCGAACTGATTGACCAGCTTGCCCTTCTGCGACAGACGCGGCTTGTCGCTCTGTCCACGCTGCGTCGCGGCCTTGTTCGAGCACAAATTGGGATGGCCCGACATGCATTCCTCGCAATAGCCGCAGAAAACGCTCAAGCACGCGATCACGTGATCGCCGGGCGCGAGGTAGGTGACCTGCGAGCCGACTTTCTCGACCACGCCCGCCGCTTCGTGGCCGAGGACCGCGGGCGTGGGCCACATGTAGAGTCCGTCAACGAAGTGCAAGTCGCTGTGGCACACGCCGCTGGCGACTGTGCGGACCAGAACCTCGCGCTCCTTCGGATTGTCGATATCGACCTGCTCGATCGTGAGTGCCTGACCAGGACCGTGGTATATCGCTGCTTTCATTTTAATTGTGCTCCTAAAGTGTCGTAATCGTCGTGCGCGTTACTCGAACATCAGGACTGTGCGCGCGACCTCGCCGGCCTTCATTGCGCGGAATGCTTCGTTCACATCCTCGAGCTTGCCGCGGCGGCTGATCATCTCGTCGAGCTTGAGGCGTCCCTGCAGGTAGAAATCGAGATAGCGGGGCATGTCGATCCGGAAGCGGTTCGAGCCCATGTTGCTGCCCTGCAATTTGCGCTCGGTCAGGAACATGTAGCCGTCGAGCTCGACCTTCTGGCCGACCGGGATCATCCCGATCACGGTCGCGGTGCCGCCCGGCCTGAGCGAGTTAAACGCCTGCTCGGCAGCCTTCTTGAGTCCGATCGCCTCGAAGGCGTAATCGACGCCGGCGCCGCCGGTGAGCTTCTTGATCTCGTCGATCGGATCGCTCGACGACGCGTCGACGGTGTCGGTCGCGCCGAGCCGCTTGGCCATCGCGAGTTTGCCCTCGAACATATCGACCGCGATAATTTTGCGCGCACCGGCGATTCGCGCACCCTGAATGGCCGCGAGTCCCACGCCTCCGCATCCGAACACCGCGACCGTCGAGCCCGGCTCAACCTTGGCGGTATTGAGAACCGCGCCGACGCCGGTGGTCACGCCGCATCCGACCAGAGCGGCGCGATCGAGAGGGATGTCGTCGCTGATCTTCACGATCGCATTCTCGTGCAGCAGCATCCGCTCGCAGTAGGATGAAACGTCCAGGAACTGGTTGATCAGCTTACCCTTCTGCGACAGGCGCGGCTTGTCTTTAGGATCGCGCTGCGTCGCCGCCTTGTTGGTGCATCGGTTCGGATGCCCCGACATGCACTGCTCGCAGCCGCCGCAGTAGACACTGAGGCACGCGATCACGTGGTCGCCAGGCTTGACGTAGGTGACCTGGCGGCCGACCTCTTCGACGATTCCGGCGGCTTCGTGCCCGAGCACCGCGGGCGCCGCGTATGGGTACAGACCATCGACGAAATGCAAATCGCTATGGCACACGCCGCTGGCGACGGTGCGAATCTTGACCTC
>JBAPSR010000539.1:0-3640 GCA_049281755.1 Binataceae bacterium (SeqCode) | reverse complement strand
GTTCCGGGCAGCAGGCGGCAGTCGATCTCGCAATAGGCATTTTTCGAGATTTCGTTGGTCTTCGAGCTGGCGGATAGCACGGTGGGCGTGATGGTATCGCGCACCAGCGCGTTCTGGTGCGGGACCGCGACGAACTCGCGCGCGAACGCGGGTTCCCTGAGCGCGGTCGCGAGATCGAGCCATTGGCGCGGTCCGTGCGTGATTTCGGACATCGTATGGTAGTAATTCTCGACCGGGCCGATGATCCGGATCGGCGCATGGTATTCGTCCAGCCGCGAAAGCGCGCGCACCAGTCGTGTGACGGCGGTCTCCGGCGGCGGAACAGCGGCGTGGCCCGAGGGTCCGGTCGCGGTCAGGCGCAGCCACAGGGGAGTCTTTTCGGCGACCGACACGTTGTAGAGCTGCTTATGGCCGCCGAGCTGCTTGCCGCCGGTGATGTCCATGATTCCGCCGCCCTCGTTCAGCACGTAGCCGGCGTCGGCATAGACGCTTGGTTGATGATCGACGAACCATCCCGCGCCGGTCTTGCCGCCTGCTTCCTCGTCGCCGGTCGCGACCAGGATCACGTCGCGGTCGAGCAGGATCCCCGCGCGCTTGATCGCAAGCATCGCCATCGTAAAGATCACGCCGGGGCCTTTGTCGTCGATCGCGCCGCGGCCCCAGATGACGCCGTCCTTGACCTCGCCCGAAAATGGCGCGACCTGCCATTCCTTGGGGTCGGCGGGAACCACGTCCATGTGGCAGAGCAGGATGATCGCCTTGTGATGTTTGCCGATGCCATGCAGGCGGGCGGCAACGATACCGCGGCCGGGCGCGGCCTCCCAGGTGGTCGCGGGAATACCGTCGGAGAGGAATTTTTCTTTCAGCAGCATCGCGGCCGGAAGTTCGTCGCCGGGCGGATTGGTGGTGTTGATCTGAATGTATTTGGACAGGAAGGCGGTCGCCTCCTGGGTGAGCTTGTCGTAGTCGATGGGTTGGGGCGGAGGCGCCTTGGTCACGACAGTATCGCGAGTCAGCGGAGGCGGTTGCGGGGGCTGCGCGAAGGCCGCGGGAGCTGAGGAAAGAATCGCGACCGCGATCGCGGCGCCAAGCCAGGCGCTATACCAGGAACGTCGCGCGGCAGACTGAGATGGGTTTTTCATTGATGCGCTTGCCGTAGAAGTATTCCGATTTCCGACGGATGGTCAAACCTTTGCTGACGCCGAGTTTGTATGGCATTCGCGAGAGTGTCACGGGATTTCTCGCCCAAGGCTCGAAATGACGGATAGAGGATTGTGCTAGAAACGGAAGCGATGAAACCGCGACGGTCAAGTGCTCGCGCTCCGATCACCGCACGCAGTATAGGCGCGATCCTGCGGGTGCTGCGGCGTGAGGCGCCGGCGTGGAACGCGCCGATCGTCTCGTTCATCAGCATCCAGACTCGCGACCCGTTCAAGACGCTGATTAGCTGCATTCTCAGCTTGAGGACCAAGGATCAGACGACGGCGGCCGCGTCGCAGCGCCTGTTCGATCGCGCGGCGACGCCCGCGGCGATCGCGGCGACTCCGGAACGCACGCTCGCGCGGCTGATTTTTCCGGTCGGGTTTTATCGCACCAAGGCGAAGGTGATTCGTGGAATCTGCCGCGACTTGATCACCAAACACGGTGGGCGCGTGCCTGACGAGATCGACGCGTTGTTGACGCTCAAGGGAGTGGGGCGCAAGACCGCGAACCTGGTCGTGACCGAGGCGTACCGCAAGCCGGGCATCTGCGTCGATACGCATGTGCATCGCATCTCGAACCGGTGGGGTCTGGTCAAAACGCGCACGCCCGACAAGACCGAGACGGCGCTGCGCGAGATTCTGCCGCGGCGCTATTGGCTCGAATACAACGGGATCCTGGTCGCGTTCGGCCAGACGATTTGCCATCCGACGTCGCCGCGATGCACCCAGTGCCCGATCGCAAGCGCGTGCCCGCGAATCGGCGTGATCCATTCGCGCTAGCGGGCGCCGTCGTTATCAGAATTGCGCGGGCGTGGTAGGCTTCGCGCATGAACCTTGAAATTGGATTTATCGGCCTCGGAGCGATGGGCTTTCCGATCGCGGCGAACCTTGCCGCCGCCGGATTTCCGCTCACGGTCTGGAATCGCACCGCATCCAAGGCCCAGCCGCTCGTAGCAAAGGGAGCGCGGATCGCCACGAGTCCGCGCGAAGTCGCGCGCGCGGGCGGGGTTGTCATCACGATGGTGGCCGACGACGCGGCGCTCGAAAGCATCGTGCTGGGCGACGCGGCGATAGCGAAGCAGATCGCGCCGGGCGGAATCCATCTCTCGATGAGCACGGTCGCTCCGGCGACGATCCGCAAGCTTGCCGAGGTTCATCGCGAGGCCGGCAGTATCCTGCTTGCGGCGCCGGTGTTCGGGCGTCCAGACGCGGCTGCCGCAAGGAAGATGTTTGTCTGTGTTTCGGGGAACGCCGAGGCGAAGCGCAAGGTCAAGCCGATTCTCGACGCAATCGGGCAGCGGGTGTTCGATTTCGGAGAGACGGCCGAGGCGGCGTGCGTCGCGAAAATATCCGGCAACTTCTTGATCGCCGCCGCAATGGAGGCGATGGCTGAAGCGTTCGCGATGGCGGAGAAGTCGGGCCTCGATCGCGCCACCGTCGCCGCGATGCTGACGCAGACGATATTTTCGTGTCCGGTGTACCAGGGTTACGGCGCGGCGATTGCCGCGCGCAAGCATTCGCCGGCCGGGTTTCGCCTTCCGCTCGGACTCAAGGATGTGGAGCTGGTGCTCAAGACGGCGCGCGAGGTGAATGCGCCGATGCCGACGGCGAGCCTGCTGCGCGATCGCTTTGTGCACGCGCTCGCGATGGGCCGCGCCGACCTGGATTGGTCGGCGATCGCCCTGGGCGCGCGCGAGGACGCCGGTCTAAAGGACTGAGCCACGCGGGCGCAGGTCTTGGTTGCCTACCGGATGGCGCTGCCTTATTCTGGATGTTCGCGCGCTTTTCGCGCGCGTCCAGATGTCTTTCCCTCGGCAAGTAACCCGCGCAGACCAAAAGCTCGGCACTATCTTAACCCAGATGGCGCGGCTCAAACTGCGCCTCAATTCGCTTGCGATTCAGCACGCGGCGTTCCGCGTGCTGGCGACTGTTTTGATCGCGGGCGCGGTGATTTTTGTCGCGGCGAATTGGATTTCACCGCTCTACTTTCTGGGCGCGAGCGCCGTGGTTTCGATTGTCGCGATCGCCGCGATCGTCAACGCGGTTCGCGCCGGATTTGCGCTGCGTGCCAGCGCGGTGGACGCGGCTCAAATCGCCGACCAACGCGCCAATCTAAAGGGCCGCCTGGCCACCATTGTCGAGGTTGCCGCCCGCCCCAACCGGGGCACGCTGTGGCCGTATGTGGTCGAGGATGCGCTCGCGCATCGCGAGGAATTTGCCGCCAAGCGAATCGAACGCCGCCGGATCGAACGATCGATATGGATTCTCGGCGTGGCGATGATCGCGGCGGCGGTAATGCTGCCGCTCGCCCGCATGCGTCATCCGTCGATACTCGCGCAGGCCGAGCCTGCGGCCGACATGACGATAGATCTCGATGATCTTCATCTGCGTCCCGCCGATTCGGGCGACAGCGGCGGGCTCGAGGTGCAAGCCGATTC
>JBAPSR010000538.1:0-4006 GCA_049281755.1 Binataceae bacterium (SeqCode) | reverse complement strand
CTTTGGATTCTCGGAAGTCGCGCCCGAGCGAGCGATGAACGCTCTGCGCGGCGCGCCCGAGGTCGAATACTACCGCGCGCATCCCAATGAGCTAGCGCGCGAATGCGCGATGGAGCTGGATATCTCGAACGACGGATTGATCACGCGCTAGGCGACTTTGTTCCCGAACCTATGACCGTTCCCGTATCATCAGCGACCTTCGCGCCTGTCATTTCGAGCCTTGGGCGAGAAATCCCGAGGCGTCCGTGCTCTGCGCCAACACCTCATGCAGTGCTCCTTCGCCCGGGATTTCTCGCCCAGGGCTCGAAATGACGGCCGACGGTTCAGTGGTAGAAATGAGGGCTTGCGCATCGCCTTCATTCGTTCCAGGACTACGTCCGCTTTGCGTCGCTCAGCGTGAGCCCTGGATCATCATTTCGTAACTATGCTCGGCGCGGAAGTTTGCCCCGGCGGCGGGCTGCTGCTCGCGCGGACCGAGGTCGAGGATCATGCATTTGATCGAGCCTCCTCCCTTGGCCAGGAACTCGCTCGCATCGCACAGCACCGGCTCCACGCCGCGCTCGCGCACCACGGCGAGCAGCCCGGCGCTGACGCCTCGCGGCATGAAAAGGTAAAGTATCGCATTAAGTTCGCTCTGGAACGAATTCGCCGCGTACAGCGCCGCGTCGGCCTCGCCGAGCGCGATCAGATGGTCGCCGAATTCCGCCTTGAGCCGCTCGCGCGACGCCTCGCTCAGTCCTTCCATATATGCCAGCAGATATTCGCGGGCGGGGCCGAACGGGCACAGGACGGTGTCGCCGTGATAATGCGCTTCGAGCGCGAGCTCGAGCGCCAGGATCGGGCGAGTGGGCGCGGCGCTCTGGAGCTCGGCGAGCGCGCCGATATCGGAGCGGAAACCGTACACACGTTTCCATGGGGGAATTCCGATGCGCGCGACGAAGCGCTGACGCTCGACGCGTCCGTGGGTGAAGATCATGAAACGGCCGGCCGGGAAAAAATCCGCCTCGCCCTCGAACGGCGCTGTGACCTCGCGCGTCGAGTAACCCATCGCGCGCAGGAAAGGACGATAGACCTCGAGCTCGGCGGCGCGCGTCGGCAGCAGATGCGAGAGATGGAAAATCTTCTCGCCGCCGCCTTCGAGCGGAAAAAGAAATCCCGCGTTGGCCGGATAAACCAACCCGGTGCGATGCGAGTCCGGCGGGATCACGCAGACCTCGACGCCGTGGGCAACCAGTTCGCGCGCGAGTGCGTGCCATTGCGCGCGCGCCCGCTCCGCATCGACGCGCTTGCGGACGCCGAGCGCATTGCGGGTGTGAGGATTCGCGCCGCCCCGCACCGAGAAATGGGCCGGATCGCCCATCAGGATCGTCCGCGGCATCTTCGCCCCCCGCTAGCGCTCCGGCTCGCGCAACTCGCGCATGACGCCGAGCGCGGCGGCGACGATCGCCTCGCCACTTCCTTGCGCGACGCGCGCGCTCTCGACCTCGTAGCCGCCTTGCGCATACGCCGCTCGCGTCGGCAGGTAACCAACCAGGTCATTGCAGTAGCAGGCGACGAGCGTGTGCGCGAAGTACGGATTCGCGCGCAGCGCAAGGCCGAACTCGACGAATGCCTCGCCGGGAATGCCGATGATCGCGCAATCGCCAAGCGCGAACACGCTGATGCTGGTCGTCATCTCGCCGCGTGCGAGATCGACGCGCTTGTCGCGCCGGTTGGTTTCCTCGAGCGCTTCGAGCGCGCGTACCGCGTCGAGCGATTGCTGATGGTGATCGCGCAGGCGCTTTAGCTGGCGGCCCTCGCCCCCGCGATGATTGGCGAGCGAAGCCTCGGTCTGCGCGGCGCATCCGCGCGCGATCGCAAGCGCGTCAACAGTAGGCTTGAGCTTCAGTTTCAGATCGATCCGACGGCCAACAATTGCCGACCCGTCGAGCTCCGGCGCGGCGGCTAGCGCGGCAGCAATCGCGCGTCCTGCCGCATGGCCCCAATCGGCAGCGACCTCGAAGCTGCCGCGGCTTCGCGGGTCGATATTGCCGGTTGCGCCTTGCATGAAGATCGCGATCGGCGCCGCATCCGCGCCGCGTGCGAGTCCGTGCTCGATTTCGTCGGTGGCGAAACCCATCCAGTCGCGCGAGTAGAGCAGGTTGTCCTCGCACAGCACGACGCCGTGGCAGGGATAGTTGAGTATCACGCCGATCGCGCTGCCGTCGGCCCGAAATGCGCCAAGCGCGAGCGCGGTGTCGTCGGCCGCTCCCGCATAGTTGGCCGCGAGCTGGATATTGCCGTCGGCGCGCAGCAGGCGCCGATTCGTTCCGAGCGTGAACTGCGCGCGAGCGGTCCTCAGCACGGTGGGTTCGATCGCGCGATTCGCCGCGAGAATTGCCGCCGCGATCTTTTCCGGAAGCGCGCGTTCCCATTCGCGGTCGCGATCGTCGGCGACGATGGCGTCCGTGCGCGGAGTCGCGAAGATATTGAACGCGGGCGCCGAATGCGTATGCGTTGCCCCGATCAGAATCGCGTCGGCGGCAATATCGCTGTGCGCGGCCACGAGGGAACAGACATCGTCGGCGATTCGTTTGCCGATCGCGAGAAGATCGACCCCGCAAAGCGCAAGCTTGCGCGCGCCGTCGCCGAGCACCAGTGCCTGAACGCAAAGATCGTCGTGTATGCCGCAGGCGCGTCCGAGGCGCGAACCGTACCCGAGCATCGCGAGGCCCAGCGGAGGTTCGAGCCGGATACGCGCCGCTCCCGCGTTAAGCCGGGGCATCGCCGCTCAGGCTCCGCGCTCGAGCTTCGCGGCGCGCAGCTCCGCGGCGTGATCGGCGATCTTGCGCGCGGCCGCGATCACGTAGTCGACGTCGCGCTCGTCGCCGAGCAGCACTTCGTGCGGTATGGCCGCCATCGCATGCTCGAAAAGTTTCTCGGCGACCGGACAATCGGGTGGCGGCGGATTTGGCGCGCCTGCGAGTTCGCACGCGGTGCGATAGGGCGCGGACTCGGCGGGAAACAACGCGGAGCGATATACCGGATCGTTGCCGACGCCGCACGGAATACCTTCGGCGCGAATCGCGCGCACGAAACGATTGCGCGAAACGCCGAGCGCGGCCTCGTCGATCATGAAGATGAACGCGTAGATCGTCTCGCGCGTCAGCCGCGGGTCGCGCGCCACCGCGCGCAGTCCTTTGATCGCGCTGAGCCCCGCGCGCAACCGCTCGGCATTGCGGCTCTTGCGCTCGATCTGTTCGGGAAGCCGCTCGATTTGCGCGAGCAGCACGCCGCACTGCCATTCGGACATCCGATAGTTCGCGCCCAACAGCGGAGTTTCGAAAGTGTCGCCGGGGCGGCGCCGTCCGCAGTTGACGATCGATTGGCAGCGCTGCTCGAGGTCAGGATCGTCGGTAATGATCATGCCGCCCTCGCCGGCGGTCATCGGCTTGCTCGACTGGAAGCTGAAGCATCCGATCGCGCCCCACGCGCCGAGTCCGCGCTCGCGCCACCTGGCGCCGGGAACGTGCGCGCAATCCTCGACGATCGGAATCGAGCGCTCGCGCGCAAGTGCGGTGAGCGCGTCGAGGTCGGCTGCGCTCGCGCCATAGTGCACCGGGATGATCGCCTTGGTGCGGCGCGTGATCAGCCGCGCGGCCGATGCGATGTCGATACAAGCAGTCGCGGGATCGACGTCGGCGAAGACCGGGCGCGCCATGCAGGCGACCGGAGCATACGCGGTCGCGGCGAAGGTGATCGCGGGAACGATCACTTCGTCTCCCGGACCGACCGCGAGCGCTTTCAGAGCCACTTCCAGCGCGGAGGTGCCCGAGGTTGTCGCGATCGCGAAGCGCGAGGTCTGCATCGCGGCGAAGCGCGCTTCGAGCTCGGCGGCCTTGCGATTCGGTGAAGGATAGCCGCCCCAATTGGCGGAGCTGAGAACATCTTCGAGTTGCGCGCGCTCGCGATCGTCGAAGACCGGCCAGCGCGTGAACGCCCGCGTGCGAAGCGCCTGCGCGCCCAG
>JBAPSR010000537.1:0-6185 GCA_049281755.1 Binataceae bacterium (SeqCode) | reverse complement strand
GGCACAATCTCCGCTTGAACTCGGCAAGCAAAATAACTTCGTTTCGCGACACGCCCGCGTGGACCGCGCCGCATCCCGGGATGGTCTCGATCGTGATCCCGGTGTTCAACGAGT
Source organism: Binataceae bacterium (SeqCode) (assembly GCA_049281755.1). Taxonomy (GTDB): domain Bacteria; phylum Desulfobacterota; class Binatia; order Binatales; family Binataceae; genus JBARDN01. The sequence continues at coordinate 6,071 of JBAPSR010000537.1, read as the reverse complement.
CGGCCAATCTGGGCGCTCTGTGGACGCGTCTGCTGCCGGTGCTCGAGGGATTGTCGCGTCCGTGGGAAACGGTTTTCGTCGACGACGGATCGATCGATGATTCGCTGGTGATCATGCGCGAGATAGCCGGCGCGCAGGCGGGCCGCGTGCGCGTGGTCGAGCTGGCGCGCAACTTCGGACAGCATGCGGCGATCCTCGCGGGGTTCAGGCAGGTGCGCGGCGAAGTGGTCGTAACCCTGGACGCGGACCTGCAAAATCCGCCCGAGGAAATTCCGCGGCTGCTGGCCGCGATCGACGCGGGCAACGACGTGGTTGGCGGATGGCGCGAGGAACGGCAGGACGAGAGCTGGCGCAAGTACGCCTCGCGGATGCACAACCGCCTGACTTCGGTGATCGTCGGCGTGCCGATGCATGATTACGGATGCATGCTGCGCGCGTACCGGCGGCATATTGTCGATACGGTGGTGGATTGCGACGAGAAGGCGGCGTTCGTGCCGGCGCTGGCAAATTCGTTCGCCAAAAGAGTGACGGAAATTCGCGTCGCGCACGCCGAGCGCGCCGAGGGCAAATCGAAATACAATCTTCTGCGGCTGGCGACGCTGAGCCTCAACCTGATCACCGGGTTTTCGCTGCTGCCGATCCAGACGCTGAGCCTCGCGGGGATCGGAATCTTCGTGCTCGACGCAATCCTCGTTGCCGTTCTGATTCTGCATCGGTTGATCTTCGGACCGCAGCAGGAAGGCGCGTTGTGGTCGCTGTTCGCGATCCTGTTTCTGTTCGTCGGCTTCCAGTTCCTTGCATTCGGACTGATTGGCGAATACGTGGGCAGGATCTATATCGAGGTGCGCCGCCGTCCGACTTACATCGTGCGCGGAGTGCATGGCGATCGTGATGAACATGCCGATCACGAAGACCATGCGCCCGAAGATCGCGGATAAGTTGTGAGTGCGCGCTCCGATCTCGCGGTCAAGGACGCCGTGTGCGTCGTGTTCGCTTATCACGAGATGGGACACGCGTGCCTGGCGGAGCTGATCGAGCTGGGAGCGCCGATCGCGGCGCTATTTTCTCATCGCGACGATCCTCACGAGGAGATCTGGTGGCGCTCGTGCGCGGAGCTCGCGGCGCGGCACAATATCGCGGTGCATTATCCGGACCAGATCGACGCCGGATGGACCGCGAAGATCGCGGCGCTGCGCCCGGCGATCATCTACTCGTTTTCCTATCGCCATCTGATCGCGGAAGCGGTGCTCGCGCTCGCGCCAATCGGCGCGTACAACCTGCATCCTTCTCCGCTGCCGCGTTACCGGGGTCGAGCTCCTGTCAACTGGATGCTCGCCAACGGCGAGCGCGAGGCGGGCGTGACGCTGCATCATATGGTCGCGCGGGCGGACGCCGGCGATATCGTCGCGCAGAAAATGGTCTCGATTGATGACGCCGACACCGCGCTTACGCTCTACCGCAAATTGGTTCCGGCGGGCGCCGCGATCGTGCGCGAATATCATCCGCAAATCGTGGCGGGAACGGCGCCGCGGACGCCGCAGGACCTCGCGGCGGGAAGCTACTTCGGGAGGAGGCGGCCGGAAGACGGACGGATCGACTGGCAATGGCCCGCGCGGCGAATATTCAATCTCGTCCGCGCCGTGACGCATCCCTATCCCGGCGCATTCTGCTACCTCGGCGATCGCAAGCTCTTCATCTGGCAGGCGCGTATCGCAAGCGAGAGCGCGCCGCGCGGCGAGCCGGGCGAGATAATCGCAGAAGATGCCGGAGGCGCGCTCGAAGTCGCGGCGGGCGAGGGCAGCGTGCTCGTCATCCGTGCGCAGCTCGAAGGCGGCGCGGAAGGCGCGGCGCGAAACGTTGCGGCCGCGAATTTGCTCGAAGGATCGATCGTATTGCGCTCGGAGGCGCCAGGCGTATCCCGCTGATGCGCGGCCCGAGTGGCGGGCGATCGCGGATTGGATTGTGCGATGGAAGTAGCGCTCAAGATCGACGTCGATACGCATCAGGGCCTGGGGCTCGGCGTGCCGCGGATGGCCACGATGCTCGAGCGCGAGGGCGTCGCGGCGAGCTTCTACATCTCGATGGGGCCCGACAACTCGGGCCGCGCGATCGTGCGCGTGCTGAAGAATCGCGGCTTCCTCAAGAAGATGTTCCGGACCAAAGCGGTCTCGATGTACGGCTTGCGAACGGTTCTTTCCGGGACACTTCTTCCCGCGCGGCCGATCGCGCTCGCATACCCGGCCGTGATGCGCGATCTACGCGCGCGCGGCTTCGAAGTCGGGGTGCATGGCTACGACCATGTGCGATGGCAGGATCAGATTGACGCGATCGGAGACAGCGGAGTGCGCGCCGAGCTGCATGACGCGTTCGAGGCGTTTCGCGCGATCATGGGCGAGCCGGCGAAGGGATTCGCGGCGCCGGGATGGCGCACCAACGACGCCGCGTCGTTCGCGCTCGAGGCGGAGAATCTCGAGTATCGCAGCGACACGCGCGGGCGCTATCCGTTCCGATGCGCGATCGGCGACAAGATCCTCGCAACGCCGGAGATTCCTACTACGCTGCCGACCCTCGACGAAGTGATGGGCCGCGCGGAGCTTTCCGACGACGCGGCGGTGATGCGCTACTACCTCGAGCAGTTCACGCCCGACGCGCTCAACGTGCACACGGTTCACGCCGAGACCGAGGGGATGGGGCATCTCGAGAGCTTTCGCGTGATGCTGCGCGCGCTCAAGGAGCGCGGCGCGAAGTTCGTCGCGATGCGCGAGGTAGCTTCGCGGTTGAATCGCACCGAGCTGCCGATCTGCGAGATTACACGAATCGAGCTGCCGGGCCGCGCCGGCTGGGTAGCAGGGCAGGGGCCCGATCGATCACAGTAGGGCTCGGGTGGAAGATCAGGATCGTGCAGAGACCACATTGACTGTGGCAGTGAGACTTCATCCGTCATTTCGAGCCCTGGGCGAGAAATCCCGAGGCGTTCATGCTCGACGCCAACGCCACATGCAGTGATCCTCCGCCCGGGATTTCTCCCTGCGGTCGAAATGACGAACGAGGTCTCAATGCCCATCTGTCGTAGCCTCTGCATGGCCCTCATCCTGCGGAAAAAGGAACCGCGCTCTCGCTATCTGGATTGCGGCGTGCGATAAATTTCGGATCGCCAATGCTGGCACTCGCGCGACGTGGCGCGGTTCAGCTTCAGGAGGAACACGAAATTGAAAGATCCATTTAGCGTTGAAGGCAAAGTCACCATCGTCACCGGCGGCGGAACCGGAATCGGCGAATCGATCGCCAAAGAATTCGCGAGCCGTGGCGCGCCAGTGCTGATCGCGAGCCGCAAAGTCGAAAACCTGGAGAAGGTGCGCGACGAGATTCGCAAAGCCGGCGGCAAGTGCGAGATGGTGCAGTGCGACGTGCGCGAGCCCGAGCAGTGCGACGCGATGGTCGCGGCGGCGATCAAGCATTTCGGCCGCCTTGACGTGCTGATCAATAATCACGGCGCGAGCATCGCGAGCTCGACGCTCGATCTTAAGCCCAACGGATGGCGCGCGGTGGTGGGGATCAATCTCGACGGAGCGTTCTTCTGCTCGAAGTCGGCGGCGCGCCAGTTTATCGCGCAGAAATCGCCCGGCTCGATTATCAATATTTCCTCGACCGCCGGAATCGACGGCTCCTCGCACATGCTGCCCTACGGCGCGGCCAAGGCGGGCGTGATCAACCTGACCATCTCGCACGCGAGCGAGTGGGGCGACAAGGGAATCCGCGTCAACTGTATCGCGCCCGGCCCGATCGATACGGTCGGCGCCGCGCCGCGAGTCTGGCCGAATCCGAAAGTGAAACAGGCGGTCGCGAGATCGCGCGCGCTCGGACGTTTTGGCACGGTCGAGGAGATTGCCTTTCCGTGCATCTTCCTGGCGTCGGACGCGTCGAGCTATATGACCGGCTCGCTGCTGATCATCGACGGCGGAACCTCACCGCGAATGGCGGAGTAAGGATTCGCGAGCGCGGCGTGCTCGCATTCATCGGCAGCGTATGCCGGTGCCAAAGGCGAGATTCCTCGCGATATCGGCCGCTCGGCGGGTCTCGAATGACGCAAGACTGAGCGGTGGTTCGCGCTCGGAATGACAGGGTGCCGAAAGAATTAGTGTCATTCCGAGCGCGAGGATGCGACCAGTATCGCCTCGTGCAGGTCACGTCTCGCGGCAGATGCCGCGAGGAATCTCGCCACTCGCGCTAGCTGCCAAATGGAATGGCCTGCACTGACCGCGCGACAGATCTTGCTGCGAGCTTCGCTTCAGTCGAACGCCTGCGGGTCGCACTTCAGGGCGAGCTGGCGCAGATCGCTTTCGTGATCGACGTCCTCGGTTGCCATCGTGGCGATTGCGTCGGCGACTTCCTGATCGACTGCCTCCCAGTGCATCGCGCACAGGCGCAGTCCCGCCGCGATCGCCGACAGCATCGAGAGGTCGCCGCCGAGCCTCTCCCAGTTGCTTGAACCCTCGCGCGGCTGGTCCTCGGGCGGACGCGGCCACATCTCGCGATCGGAAAGGATGTTGCGCAGCGTTTTGAAATGCGCCGCTTCTTTCTCCGCTAGCACTTTCAAGTCGGCCGCCATCGCCGGATAGGAGCATCGCGCGGCGTGACGGCCAAGCCGCGCGATAAGCGCCTCATTGCGGCCCGCGAGGCCGGCCAATTCGTCAGCCACGCATTTTTCCGCTGAACCGGATGATCTGAACTTCGAGAAGAATCCCATCGCTGATGCCCTTGTCCCCCGCGCGCCGTTCTATCGCGGCCGTCGGACTGCCGTCGGCCGATCCTGTTCCATCCTGCGGCGTGGTCATTAGCTAGCGGATCGAGGGCTGGGTCATCAAGATGGCGGATCGGCGCCGGCGTCGCCGCGCTCGGCGGTACCTGGATCGCGGTCGTCGCGCGGCAGCAGCATCCGCACCAGAAACGATTCGCGCCGGAAGAAGCCCATGGTGTGGTACGAGTCGCCCAGGCGCAGCAGCGCGTGGTCGAGATAGTGCACCAGCTCATGCATGAGAGTGCGCACGAAAGTGCGCGGCCGAACGACCTCGTGGCGCTGCGCCGTGCGCATCCAGAGGACGATATGCGCTGGAGTGCGCGAGCGCGCGTCGAACGGATAGAACAGGCCGTGCAATTCGCCGCGCTGATTTCTCGGACGGACGCTGCGCACCTCGACCGCCAGCGGCATCACGGCGGCCATCCGGCAGACCTCGATCGCGACGGCGCTAGTAGCCTCGGCGATTGGGGCCGCGCCGCCCGACTCGAGCGCGCGGCCCAGCGCTGCGACGGACTCGCGCGCAGAGGCGGTCGGCTCGAAATCGAACTTGCCGATCTCGTCGCTGCGCAGGTAGGCGCGCTGCGCCAGCGGCGGCATCCGGTAGAAAAACGCGGGCAGCTTGCGTTCGGCGGCAGGCGGTTTTTTCGCGGTCGGCATCGCGGATCGCGCGCGGCCTTTGCGTGCACGGCGCGCTCTCGTATCATCATCGAATCTGCACAGCGTTTGCGAGAGGGGCGTCATCATGGAACTCAAGTCGATACTGATCGCGAAGCCTTCCAAAGATGTCAACGTGATCGTCGGGCAGTCGCATTTTATCAAGACGGTCGAGGACCTGTTCGAGGCTCTGGTGCAGGCGGTCCCGCAGATTCGCTTCGGTGTCGCGTTCAACGAGGCTTCAGGACCCTGCCTGGTGCGGCACACCGGCACAGACGCGGCGCTCGAGCACGCGGCGACCGAGGCGGCGCGCGCGATCGGCGCCGGGCACATTTTCGTGGTGATGCTGGGCAACGCGTTTCCGGTGAATGTGCTGAATCCGATCAAATCGGTCGTCGAGGTCTGCACGATTTTCTGCGCGAGCGCCAACCCGCTGCGAATCATTGTCGCCGAAGATGCGGGCGCGCGCGGCGTCATGGGAGTGATCGACGGCGAGCCTCCTAAGGGCGTCGAGAGCGACGCGGATCAGAAAGATCGCCACGCGATGCTCCGCCGATTCGGCTACAAGCAATAGGTGCTTCGGAACTGGCGCGCGATTCCGGTATGATCGCGATGTCGC